>NZ_JBEOYI010000028.1:0-16767 GCF_040297005.1 Streptomyces sp. NPDC001904
CGTTGTGGTGGTGGGGTGGGTATGCCGTGTGCAGTTTTTTGTTGGTGGGGTGAGTGTGTGGATTGTGGTGGGTGTTGGGGGCGGTTTATTTTGCTGGGTGGTTGGGGTTGTCGGGCGTTGGTGGGCGGGGGGTTGTGTGGTGGGTCGTGTGCATGTGGAGGTTGTGGTGGTGGGGGGTGGGCCGGTGGGGTTGTGTGTGGCGGCTGAGTTGGCGGGGGCGGGGGTGCGGGTGTTGGTGGTGGAGGAGCGGGGGGAGGTGTCGTTGTGGCCGAAGGCGACGACGTTGCATGCGCGGTGTGTGCAGTGTTTGGTGCGGCGGGGGTTTTTGGGTGGGTTGGTGTCGTTGGAGGGGGTGCGGACGTCGGCGTTTCATTTTGCGGGGTTGCCGGGGTTGGCGATTACGGCGCCGGAGGGGGAGCCGGAGCCGGTGTTGAAGGTGGAGCAGGTGGTGTTGGAGCGGCATTTTGAGGAGCGGGCGCGGGGGGCGGGTGCGCGGGTGGTGCGGGGGGTTCGGGTGACGGGGGTGCGGCAGGAGCATGATGGGGTGCGGGTTTTCGGGGTGGGGGAGGGGGGTCGTTTTTCGTGGCGGGCGTTGTATGTGGTGGGGGCGGACGGGGCGCGGAGTGTGGTGCGGGAGTTGGGGGGGTTTGGGAGTCGGACGTATCCGGCGACGGCGTCGGCGATGATGGGGCGGGCGCGGTTGGTGGATGCGGGGTCGTTGTCGGGGGGGTGGCATCGCACGCGGCGTGGGTGGTTGGTGGTGAAGCCGGTGGGGGAGGGGTTTGTGCAGTTGCGGACGTTGAACTGTCGGGCGCCGGTGGGGGATCGGTTTCGGGGGGTGAGTGCGCAGGAGTTGTGTCGGGAGGTGTCGTGGATTGCGGGGCGGGAGGTGCGGTTGGCGGATGTGGGGTGGTTGAGTCGGTTCAGTGATTTTTCGCGGGTGGCGCAGGCGTATCGGGTGGGGCGGATTTTTCTGGCGGGGGATGCGGCGCATGTGCATTTTCCGATCGGGGGGCAGGGGTTGAGTACGGGGTTGCTGGATGCGGTGAATCTGGCGTGGAAGCTGGTGTTGAGGGTGCGGGCGGGGGCGCATGAGGGGTTGCTGGATTCGTATGACCGGGAGCGGCGGCCGGCGGCGGAGCGGGTGGTGGACAACACGCGGGCGCAGTTGGCGTTGATGCGGCCGGGCAGTGAGCTGGATCCGTTGCGCACGTTGATCGGGAATCTGCTGATGGCGGAGACCGAGGGTGGGCTGGGTGCGATGGTCAGTGCGCAGGACACGGTGTTGCCGCAGGCGGCTGCGTCGGCGTGGGAGGGGCGGTTCTTTCCCAATGTGGCGTTGCGGACGGTGCAGGGGGTGACGGATGTGATCGGTCTGCTGCGGGTGTCGAGCCGGCTGGTGCTGCTGGTGCTGGGGGAGGGCGGGCAGGGGTGGGCGCGGGTGGCGGCCGGCTGGCCGGGGGCGGTGCGGGTGGTGCGGGCGCAGGCGCTGGTGCCGGGGGTGGCGGGTGTGGGGGAGGCGTTGCTGCTGCGGCCGGACGGGTATGTGGCGTGGGCGGCGGGCGGGGGTGAGCCGCTTGAGGCGGTGCTGGAGAGTCTGGTGGGGCCCGGTGGTGAGGCCGTCTGCGGTGACGCCGTGTCCGGGGACGCGGTCCCCGGCGGTGCGGTCTTCGGCGGTGCGGTCTCCGGCGGTGCGGTCTCCGGTCGCGCGGCTTCCGGTGATGCCGTGTCCGGTGATGCGGTCCCCGGCGGTGGCGCGGCTTGCGGTGGCGCCGTGTCCGGTGGCGCCGTAGCGGGTGATGCGGTCCCCGGCAGTGCCGTGTCCGGCGGCGTGGTCTCCGGCGGTGCCGTGTCCGGTGGTGCGGCGTCCGCCGCTGCGGTCTCCGGCAGTGCCGTGGCGGGTGGCCCGGCTTCCGGTGATGCGGTCTCCGGTGGTGCAGTGCCGGGTGGTGTGGCCTCCGGCAGCGCCGTGTCCGGCGGCGTGGCCTCCGGTGGCGCCGTGTCCGGTAGTGCGGCGTCCGGCGGTGCGCTCTCCGGTGATGCCGTGCCGGGTGGTGCCGTGTCAGGTGGTGCGGCTTCCGGTGGTGCCGTGGCAAGTGGCGCGGTCTCCGGTGGTGCCGTGTCCGGTAGTGCGGCGTCCGCCGGTGCGGTCTTTGGTGGCCTCGTGTCAGGTGGTGCGGCGTCCGGTGATGGGGCGTCCGGTGGCGCGGTGCCCGGTGATGCCGTGGCCGGTGGTGGTGCCGTGTCGGGTGGCGGGGCGTGCGGTGGTGTGGTGTCGGGTGGTGTGGTGTCGGGTGGTGTGGGGGTGGTCAGCCGGTCGTGGCCGGCTGGGGCTGGTGGTGGAGTTCCTGCAGTTCGGTGAAGACTTTCTCGCCGCGGCCGTCGGCGAGGTCGACGGAGGCGAGGACGGAGGAGAGGACGATGCTGGGCAGCAGGTGGCGGAGCATGACGGAGATGCGGTGCTGGAGGTCCTGGTAGTTGCACAGGGCCTGGGACATGGCCTGGACGCCGGCGAAGGAGCCGACCATGACGTCGGCGGTCTCGCGGGGCTGGACGTGGGGGAGGAGTTCGCCCTGGGTGTAGGCGGCGTCGAGGGTCTGCTCGATGGAGGCGGCCCAGCGTTCGAAGGCGCCGCTGCGGTCCAGTCCGAGGGCCTGCTGGTCGAGGGAGAGGCGGACGCCGGCCCGGACGATGGGGTCGGTCTGCAGCCGGTAGGCGTGGAGCATGCCCATGTCGACCAGTTGCTGGATCTTGCAGGTGCGGGGGATGGTCATGTCGCCGTCCTGGGCGGACAGCACGCCCTGGGCGAGGTGTTCCTTGGACTGGAAGTGGAAGTAGAGGGCGCCCTTGGTCACTTCGGCCGCGGTGAGGATCTCGCTGATGGTGGCGGCCTGGTAGCCGCGCTCCTCGAAGACGACGGCGGCCGCGGAGAGGATCGACTGCCGGGTGCGGATTGCGCGGTCCTGCATCGCCATGTTCGTCCTCCTTGCGCGTGCCGGCTCGGGCACCACTAAAAGAAACCGTCCAGTTTGTATGCTAGAGCGTACGTCATGGGCGGGGTGTTCTGCAGTGCCGGGATGTGGCGGCCCCGTGAAGAGGGGTGCGCCGGTGGAGGGGGGTCGGGGTGATTCTCGTGACGGGTGCGGGCGGGACGGTGGGGCGGGAGGTGGTCGCGGCGCTGGCGGGGTGGCCGGTGCGGGCGCTGGTGCGGGATCCGGCCCGGGCCGGGTCGCTGGCGGGCCGGGCGGTGGTGGTGGCCGGTGATTACGGTGACCCGGTTTCGCTGGGGGCGGCGCTGGAGGGGGTCACCAGTGCGTTTTTGGTGACGAGCCGTCTGGGGCACGACGACGACGGGGCGTTTGTGGCGGCGGCGCGTGCGGCCGGGGTGCGGCGGGTGGTGAAGCTGTCGGCGGCCGCGGTGACGGATGCGGGGGCGGTGGATGCGATCACCCGGTGGCAGCGTGCGGCGGAGGAGGCGGTGTGCGGTTCGGGGCTGGGGTGGACGCTGTTGCGGCCGCGTGCGTTCATGTCGAACACGCTGGCGTGGGCGCCGCAGGTGCAAGCCGGGCGGGCGGTGCGGGTGCTGGCGGCGTCGGGCCGCAATGCCTGTGTGGATCCGCGTGACATCGCCGAGGTCGCGGCGCTGGCCCTGACCGGGCCGGGGCACGAGGGCCGGGCCTACACGCTGACCGGGCCGCAGCCGCTGACGCCGGCCGAGCAGGTCGCCGAGCTGGGCGCTCAGCTGGGGCGGCGTCTGGTGGTGGAGGAGCTGGCGCCGGCCGCGGCCCGGGAGTGGCTGGCGCGCCGTCATCCCGGGCCGGTGGTCGAGGCGTTGCTCCACAGTGCGGCGCGCCAGGGCCGTCAGGCCAAGGCGGTGGTGGAGCCTACTGTGCCGCGGCTGCTGGGGCGTGAGGCGCGCAGCTACCGTGCCTGGGTCGCGGACCATCTGGAGGCGTTCCGCGCGGACTGACGGCGGCGGCCGCAGACGACCGGACCCCGCCCCCGCCGCCCCCCCGGCCGGGCGGGGGTGTGCGCGCCGGGCGGGGGTAGGGGACCGGCCCCGCCCCGGTTTGGCCCGGGGGCTCGCCTGCGGTGGGCGGCCGACCCCGTCGGGCGGGTTGCGGCCGCCTTTGTCGGTGTGCCGGGGTGCGTATCCGGCGGGTGGCGGGCGGCCGGGGTTGACGGCCGGCCGCGGTCCGGCGGGGGCGGTCTGCGGCGGGCGGCCGCCTTGTGCTGCGTGCCGGGGTGCACACCCGGCGGGTGGCGGGCCTGCGTTCACGCTCCGGTGTGGCCGGAGGGGACCGGCCGCCGCAGCCAGGTGGGGGGGGTGTCGAGGTGGATGTCCTGGGCGGCGAGGGCGGCGGTGAGTGTGCCGGGCAGCTGGGGGCGGTGTTCGAAGGCGACCAGGCTGTCGAAGAGTTTCTCCCCCGCCGGGCGGCCGCTCCAGTGGTGCACCAGGTCCACGGACACCCATGCGTAGCAGGCCGGCGGGTTACGAGCCCGGCGGATTGTGCGTCGCGCCGGGCGGGGCGGCAGGCCGGGCCGCGGTCCGGCGGGGAACGGCCGGCGGTGTGCGGACGCCCCCGCAGGGCGGGTTGCGGGGTGCGTGAGGCCGGCCCGGCGCCCGTCACCGGGGCAGCCGGGCCACGGTCCGGCCGCGGTCCGGCGGGGGCCGTGGCCGCAGGGGGGGGCGGCCGGGGAGGGCCGCCGCGCCCCGCCCGGGCGGTTGGTGCGGCGCCGGACGGGGGTGGGGGTCCGGCCCCGCCGCGGCCTGGCGGGGCGGCGTGCGGGGTGTGTCCCGCCTGTGGTGCGTGCCCGGTGCGCACCCGCCGGGCTGGTGGCGGGTGCCGGGTGGGCCGGTGGGGGGTCAGGTGCGGGGCAGGTCGGCGCCCACGGTGGCGGTGAACACGCTCTCGCCGTTCTGGTGGGCGCTGACCGCGACGCGGGGGCCTGCGGGGTGGTCGGGCAGGCGGGCGGCCTCGATGGTGCAGGGGGTGTCCAGTTCCACGTAGCGCTTGAACTCGCTGGCCACGAAGCGGGGGAAGGCGCCCTGGCCGAGGGTGGCGACCATGGCCTGGCGGGCGGCTTCGAGCAGGACCATGCCGGGCACGTGGTCGCCCTGGTGGTCGAAGAGGACGGGGTGGCGGGTGTCGCAGCGCAGCAGCCAGCGGGCGTCGTGTCCGGTGGGGGACAGCACGACGTCCATGGGGGAGGTGCGGCCCACGTTCTGGGGTGCCATCGGCGCGCTCAGGGCGGGCGGTGTGCCCGGCCGGTCCAGGCGGGCGCCGCGCAGCCGGCGGTAGACGGCCGGGGAGGTGCAGGTGCACGCGCCGCCGACGGTGGCGACGCGGCGGCCCTCGCGCATGACGGCGGCCTCGTAGCGGACCGCGGCCAGTGCCCCGCGCCGCCAGGAGACGTCGTGGCAGGTGATGTCGAGTTCCACCGAGGCCGGCGCGAAGCCGACGGCGAGCTGCTCGGGCTCGACCTCGACCTGCAGGTCCCACATCAAAAAGTGCTGGTCGAGGTCGACGCCGAACTCGGCGTGCGCGAGCAGGATGGCCGCCTGGCGGAAGGTCTCGGCGACGATGAGGGGGTCGTGGCGCTCCTGCACGGGGTGGAAGAAGCTGTGCCCGCGCGGCCACTGGCCCGACACGGCGAAGCGGGTGTCGCCGGTGCGGCTCCAGCCGGTCAGCAGCACCTCGGCGACGCTCGCGCGGTGCACCAGTTCCTTGGGGACCGTCGTGGTCAGGGTCGGGAAGCGCAGGTCCATCGCCCGGGCGGCCCCGGGCAGGGGCGCCTGCGGCGCGGCGGTCACGGACGGCTCGGTGCAGATCGTGGTCACGGACATGCTTCCCCCTGGACAGCGTGGGCCTGGTGGTGGCTGATGCGCTCGCCGATGACAGGAAGATACTGACCACCCGGTTTTATTTCCAGTGGCGGCGGCGAAAACATCCGCCGGGAAACGGACCGCCCTCCTCCGTGCCGCGCCGCCGGAGACGGCGCCGCCCGGCCGCCGTCGTCCCAGGTGGCCGCGGCTGTGCAGGTCCGGGCCGGGTGGGGCGTTCCTCGAGAGGGCGCCGAGAGGTCCTCCAGCGGGGCGAGAGCGGTTCTCGAGTCCGCTGCCGGACGGTGACCTCACCGTCACGGGGTCAGGAGGACTGCCGGTGGACAAGGGGAGTACCGCGCTGCTGCGCGTCGAGCGGGGCCGGGCGGATGCGGCCGAACTCGCCGCGCTGACCGCGGTGTTGCTGATGACCGTTCGCGGGTGCCAGGAGGCAGAAGAGCCGCCCGGGGCGCAGGAGGACTCCTGTTCCCCCTGGTGGGTGCCGGAGGCCGGGTTCGCCGCGCCCGGCAGCTGGCGCGGACGGCGCGTCTCAAGCGATCTTCAAGATGATCACCTTTAAACCGCGTGAGCGGTTTGTTAACGTTCCGGTGAGTATCCGGGGCCGGACCCGCGGCCCGGTCCCGGGAGAGGACCTGACATGGCGATGACGACCACGCGTGCGCGATCCGAGTCCGAGCGGGCCGGCGCCCGCGGGCGCACGGCCGAGCTGCACGCGATCCGCGCACAGGCCCTGGCCGGCCCCGGCGAGAAGGCGACCGGCGCCCAGCACGCCCGGGGCAAGCTCACCGCGCGCGAGCGCATCGGCCTGCTCCTGGACGAGGACTCGTTCCACGAGGTCGGACAGCTGCGCCGGCACCGCGCCACCGGCTTCGGCCTGGAGGCCAAGAAGCCCTACACCGACGGTGTCGTCACCGGCTGGGGCACCGTCGAGGGCCGCCCCGTCTTCGTCTACGCGCACGACTTCCGGATCTTCGGCGGCGCGCTGGGCGAGGCCCACGCCGCGAAGATCCACAAGATCATGGACATGGCCCTCGCGGCCGGCGCGCCGCTGGTGTCGCTGAACGACGGCGCGGGCGCCCGCATCCAGGAGGGCGTCAGCGCGCTCGCCGGCTACGGCGGCATCTTCCAGCGCAACACCAAGGCCTCCGGCGTCATCCCGCAGATCTCGGTGATGCTCGGCCCGTGCGCCGGCGGCGCCGCCTACAGCCCGGCCCTGAGCGACTTCGTGTTCATGGTCCGCGACACCTCGCAGATGTTCATCACCGGCCCCGACGTGGTCAGGGCGGTCACCGGCGAGGAGATCACGCAGAACGGGCTGGGCGGCGCCGACGTCCACGCCGAGACCTCCGGCGTGTGCCACTTCGCCTACGACGACGAGGAGACCTGCCTCGCCGAGGTCCGCTACCTGCTCTCGCTGCTGCCGCAGAACAACCGCCAGGCACCGCCGCGCGCGGCCACCGGCGATCCCGCCCGCCGCCGCACCGGCCGGCTGCTGGACCTGGTCCCGGCCGACGGCAACCGCCCCTACGACATGGCCGAGGTCATCGCGGAACTCGTCGACGACGGCGACTACCTGGAGGTCCACGAGCGCTGGGCGCGCAACATCATCTGCGCCCTGGCCCGCCTCGACGGCCAGGTCGTGGGCATCGTCGCCAGCCAGCCGAAGGTCCTCGCCGGCGTGCTGGACACCGAGGCCTCGCAGAAGGCGGCCCGGTTCGTGCAGTGGTGCGACGCCTTCAGCATCCCGATCGTGACCCTGCTGGACGTGCCGGGGTTCCTGCCCGGCGTCGGCCAGGAGCACGGCGGGATCATCCGCCACGGCGCGAAGCTGCTCTACGCGTACTGCAACGCCACCGTCCCGCGGATCTCCCTGATCCTGCGCAAGGCCTACGGCGGCGCCTACATCGTCATGGACTCGCAGTCCATCGGCGCCGACCTCACCTACGCCTGGCCCACCAACGAGATCGCGGTGATGGGCGCCGAGGGCGCCGCCGACGTGATCTTCCGCCGGCAGATCGCCGACGCCGAGGACCCCGACGCCATGCGCACCCGCATGATCAAGGAGTACCGGGCCGAGCTGATGCATCCCTACTACGCGGCCGAGCGCGGCCTGGTCGACGACGTCATCGACCCCGCCGAGACCCGCGAGGTCCTCATCGAGTCCCTGGCCGTGCTGCGCACCAAGCACGCCGACCTGCCGTCGCGCAAGCACGGCAACCCGCCGCACTAACGGAGTCGACCCACATGGCCACACAGGAGCGCGCAATGCGGACCCGGACCGCACTGCTCACGTCCGCCGCCGAAGGATTCGCCCGCGAGGGCTTCCACGTCGCGTCGCTGACCGACATCAGCCGCCGGGCCGGGGTGAGCAACGGAGCCCTGCACTTCCACTTCGCCAACAAGGCCGCCCTCGCCGCCGCCGTCGAGGAAGAGGCCTCCCTGCGGCTGACGCTCCTGACCCGCGGCCACCACGGCAGCGACAGCCGCGACGACGCAGACCGCGGCGACGAGGACAGTGGCAGCCGCGACGACGCAGGCGGCGGCGGCCCGGACGCGGACGGCCCGGTCCTGCAGCACCTGGTGGACTCCACCCATGCCCTGGCCCGCGCCCTGCGCGGCGACGGGGTGCTGCGGGGCGGGTTCTGCCTCACCCTGGAACCCGCCTACCCCAGCAGCCGGGACCTGCACGCACAGTGGGGAGCCTGGGTCCAGGACGCCCTGGAACGGGCCCGGCGGGCCGGCGAACTGGCCGACACGGTCACCCCCCAGGACGCCGGCGCCACCGTCATCGCCGCCACCATCGGCACCGTGGTGCTCGGCGTGCAGCACCCCGACTGGCTCTCCCGCCAGAGCGTGACCCGGTTCTGGCGGCTGGTGCTGCCGCGGCTGGCCCGCACCGGCACCGCGCAGCGGGTACGGGCCGAGGGCGGCGCCCCCCGCGTCGCCGGGCACCTGTCGGGCGCCACGGCCCGCCGCACCCACGCCAGGCTCTGACAGCCCCCACCACGCCCCCGCACAGCCCCCGCACGGCCCCGGCGCGGGCCGCCCCCGCCCGCGCGCGCCGCGCCCCGCACGGCCGCACCGCACCCCCGCCCCACACCGCACCCCGAGAACAGACCTCAAGGTTTGTTCTCGGGGTGCGGTGCGTGCGGTGCGGGGGAGCGGCGGCGGGCGGAAACGGATCCGGAATGGGGTCGTCCTGTAACAAAATCCGGCCGGCCGCCGCCCCCGCGGGGCCCGCTCCGCACCCCCGGACCGCGGGCCCGCACACCGCGCCGCCGCCCCGGCCGGCCGCCGCCCCCGCGGTGTCCCGGGACCGCCCCGCCCGCCCTCACCACCTCGCTGAACTGCGCGAATGCGCCTGCCCCGGGGCGGCGGACCGAAGCCGCGGGGCTGCTCTGCCGGCCGCCCGCCCCGGGCGGCCGGCACCCTCCCGGGCGCCCCGGCGCACGGCCCGCGGCCCGCGGTCCGGGCGGGGGAGCGGGGCCGTCCCGGATTGACAAACCGTCCGTGCTGTTTTTTTATCGTGTCGGGATTCGGACACCGCACACACCCCGCGGTGCTGTCCCACCGCTCGCCTGCACGCGCTGACCCTGCCTGCATTCACCCGGGGAGACACGATGGACATTGAAGTGCTGGGATCGCTGTCGGTGCGCGAGCACGGCATCCCGATCGCGCCGACCGCGCCCAAACCCCGTCAGGTGCTGGCCCTGCTCGCGCTCAACGCGGACCACATCGTCCCCGTCGCGACGCTGATCGAGGAGCTGTGGGACGAAAACCCCCCGCGCAGCGCCCGCACCACCCTGCAGACCTACATCCTGCAGCTGCGCGAGCTCATCGCCGCGGCGCTGGTGCGCGGCGGGGACGCGCACACCAGCGCCAAGGAC
Source organism: Streptomyces sp. NPDC001904 (assembly GCF_040297005.1). Lineage (NCBI taxonomy): Bacteria > Bacillati > Actinomycetota > Actinomycetes > Kitasatosporales > Streptomycetaceae > Streptomyces > Streptomyces sp. NPDC001904. Next base: position 9,733 of record NZ_JBEOYI010000028.1, read on the forward strand.
ATCCTGCTCACCCTGCCCGGCGGCTACCGCCTGCAGACCCGGGGCGGCACCGTCGACTACCAGGAACTCGAACGCCGGGCCGGCGCGGGCTACCGCGCCATGGACGCCGAGGACTACCCGGCCGCGGCCCGCAAACTCCGCGACGCGCTGAGCCTGTGGACCGGCGCCGCACTCGCCGACGTCCAGGCCGGCAGCCAGATCACCCTGGAGGTCAGCCGCCTGGAGGAGACCCGCCTGTGCGCCCTGGACCAGCGCATCGAGGCCGACCTGCGCCTGGGCCACCACCGCGGGCTGCTCTCCGAACTGACCGTGCTGGTCAAGCAGTTCCCCATGCACGAGTCCCTGCACGGACAGTTCATGCTCGCGCTGCACCGCTCGGGCCGCCGGGGCGAGGCCCTCAACGTCTACCAGCGCCTGCGCGCCACCCTGGTGCGCGAACTGGGCCTGGAACCCTCCGCCGCCCTCGGCAAGCTCCAGCGCAGCATCCTCATGGCACACCCCGACGCCGGCGCGCTGCCCGCGCCCGACAACGGCTCCGGCCGCCTGCCCGTACGCACCGGCTGACCGCACCGCCGCCCGCCCACCGGGCGAGCCCCCGTCCCCGGCGCGCGCCCCCTCCTCCACGCGAGGCAGGGGGCTTCACGCACGGACGGACCACGCCGCCCGCCCGTTCAGGCCCGGACGGTGCCGTCGGCGCCCAACGCCTCCAGGCGCCCCACCAGTTCCCCGCGCCGCGCCGAGAGACGCTCGATGCCCCGCTCCAGGCGGGCGATCTCCTGGCGCAGGCCCCGCGCGGACAGCGGCCCGCCGCCGTCCGGTGCCGCGCCCTGCAAGCCGGCCGCGTGCGCGGCCGTGTCGGGGACCGCGTGCCCGGCGATCGCCCGGGCCCGCCGGGCCAGCGCCGGCCCCGGCTCCACCCCCAGCTCCCGCAGCCAGCACCGCCGCGTCCGCTCGTACACACCCAGCGCCTCGGCCGGCCGGCCGAGGCGGCACAACGCCACCATCAGCTGCTCGTTCAGCCTCTCCCGCAGCGGGTGAGCCGCCGTCAGCTCCTCCAGCTCGGCCACGATCTGCGCATGCCGGCCACCGTGCAGACACAGGTCGTACAGGGCCTCCGCGGCCACCAGCCGCAGTTCCTCCAGCCGCGCCGCGGCCGCGTCGCACACCGCGCCGCCGCGGCTGCCCTCCAGCGCCGGACCCCGCCACAACGACAGTGCCGCGCGCAGCAGTTCACCCGCACCGTCCGGGTCGGCCGCGGCGCGCGCACGGCCCTGGGCCACCAGCTGCCCGAACCGCTCGGCATCCAGCCGACCCGCCCCCGGCCGCAGCGCATAGCCCAGGGCGCCCGCCACGACGGTGCTGCGGCCCGGGCCGGCAGCGTCCTGCCGCACCGTCAGCAGCCTGCGCAGCCGCGTCACGTGCGCCTGCAGCGCGTTCGGCGCACCCGCGGGCGGCGCACCGGCCCACACCTCCTCGATCAGCTGCCGCACGGGCACGGCCTGCCCGGCCCGCGCCGCCAGCGCCCCCAGCAGGATGCGCCCCCTGGCCCCCGCCGGCCCGAGGACGATGCCTGTGTCCGCGTCCCGGATCTGCACCGGACCGAGAATGCACACCTCCACCCCCACACCCCCCGCCCCCTCTCCCTCATCCCTCTCGCTCTTCCCGCTTCCCGCTTCCTGCTCCTGCGCCCGGCCGTCTTCCCGGCCCTTTTCCCGGCCCTGTTCGTCCCCGGCTCAGGCGGCCACCGCGCGGCCGGACGGCACGCCGCCGGCCAGGCGGGGCGCGACCTGCGCGGCGAACAGCTCCATGGCGCGCACGGCCCGCCCGTAGGGCAGGTGCCCGGGATTGAAGCGCAGGCTCAGACACACATCGGATCCGTACCAGGACCCGATGGTCTCGATCTGCGCCCGCACCTCACCGGGGGTGCCGGCCAGCACGGTGTGCTCGGCGAGCGCCGCGCCCACATCACGCACCCCGGCCGCCGGCCGCCGTCCGGCCGTGCGCGCGGCCTCGCGCTGCTCGCAGTGGCGGGCGCCCGCCAGCACCACCTCCCGGCTGCGCCCCACGTAACAGGTGTAGGTCAGGTGCACACGGCCCGGGGCCCGCTGCGCGCGCCGGCCGCCCGCCCGGTACGCGGCGATCAGCGCGGACAGCTCCTCGCGCGACCACGCCGCCGGGGCCAGCTGCAGATGATGCCCGTCCGCGCCCGCCCGCGCACACGCCTGCACGCTGGCGGCGGTGGTGACGAACACCGGCGGATGCGGCCGCTGCTCGGGCAGCGGCAGACCGCCGCCCGCACCGGACCCCGGCGCCGCACCGGGGGCGGGGGAGTGCGCCCACAGCCCGGTGCACGCCTCGACGGCGGCGAACAACGCCCCGCCCCCGCCGTCGTCGCCGTCGTGGTCGGGCTGCCAGCCCAGGGCGACGTCCAGGCGGCCCTGGCTGAGGTGGTCCAGGACCGCGAGCCGCGCCGCCGTCTCCCCGGGCGCGAAAGCCGCCGCGGACAGCAGCAGGTCGGCCACCAGCCGGATCCGTCCGGTGCGCTGCGCGGCCGCCGTCAGCAGCACCACCGGATCCGGGCTCAGTGCACCGTAGGGGGACGTGCGCGGCGCGCCGCAGCGCACGTGCGCGAACCCCGACGCCTCGGCCAGCTCCACCAGCTGAAGGCATTCGTCGTAGTAGGTGGCCGCGCTTTTCCGCACCGGATCCGCGGTCGGGAAAAAGTCCACACCGAATTCCATGACGCCGCCCCTCGTGATCCCCTTTTTTCCGGCCGGCCCCAAAACCGTGAAAGGCCTCGAATCCCCAGGACGATAGACGAGACGCGGCCCCCGGCGGGCGCCGCGCGAGGCCCGCTCGAGGCGGCATGGGCGCCCCCTCGAGCCGCCCCCGCCCCGGCCCCCACCGGCCTACGGGAAAGAGCCGGCACACCCCCGGGCCCGCACCGCAGCGGGTCAGCGGCACCCGGTGCACAGCACCGCTCGCAGCGCCCTGGAGAAGCCCGCCCGGATCCGTCGAGAACCGGTACGGAATCCCTCGCTCTCAGCTTGCGCGGTACAGACAGAAATTCGCCGCACGCGCAAAATCGAGCCCCATTGGACACCGGCACGGAGGACAGAGGACAGCCATGAAGATTCAGGTTCTGGGCCCGCTGAGCGCCGCCGTCAACGGCATGTCGATCGTTCCGACGGCCGGAAAACCCCGGCAGATCCTCGCCCTGCTCGCGCTCTACCCGGGACGGGTCGTCCCCGTGCCCACCCTCATGGAGGAGATCTGGGGCACCGAACTGCCCCAGAGCGCCCTGACCACCCTGCAGACCTACATCCTCCAGCTGCGCCGCAGACTGGGCACCGCCATGGGCCCCGGCGTGCCGTCCGCCGCCAAGGACGTCCTGGCCACCCGGCACGGCGGCTACCTGCTGCAGATACCCTCCGACGCCGTCGACGTCCGCGCCTACGAACACCTGATCACCAAGGGCCAGCAGGCCGCCGACGAGGACGAGGACGAGCGGGCCGCCGCCTGTTACCGCGCCGCGCTGGAACTGTGGCAGGGAGCCGCCCTGGTCGACGTGCGCACCGGCCCCATCCTGGAGATCGAGGTGCTCCGGCTGGAGGAGAGCCGACTGGTCACCCGCGAACGCCGCATCGACGCCGACCTGCGCCTGGGCCGGCACGTCGAGGTCATCGCCGAACTCACCGACCTGATCGCCCGCCACCCCCAGCACGAGGGACTGCACTCCCAGGCCATGGTGGCCCTCTACCGCTCCGGCCGGCAGGCCGCCGCCCTCGGCGTCTACCAGCGCCTGCGCGCCCGCCTCATCGAGGAACTGGGCGTCGAACCCGCCCCCCAGCTCCAGCGCCTGCACCACGCCATCCTCACCGTCGACCCCAAACTCGACATCTGGCGCGCCCCGCGCCGCTCCTCCACGTTCGACCTGTACGCCGCCTGAACACCCCCGCCCCTCCTGCGCCGTGCGCCCCCGGTTCGAGCCGTACTCCAGAAACGTCGGACAGGCTCTGGACATGGACATGAGGCTGTTCTGCTTCGGGCACGCCGGCGCCGGGGCATCGGGCTTCGGCCGCTGGCAGCACCACTGCGGCCCCGGTGTCGACGTCGTGCCCATGACGCTGCCCGGGCGCGCCGGCCGCCGCCGCGAGCCGCGCGCCACCAGCCGCGACGCCCTGCTCGAGGACCTGTTCGCCCCCCTCGCGGCCGCCGCCGCCCGCGGCCCCTACGCCCTGTACGGCCACAGCCTGGGCGCCCTGGTCGCCCACGCCCTGACCCGGGCTCTGCTCGAGGCGGGCCTGCCCGCCCCGAAGCTGCTCGCCGTCGGCGCCTGCCACGCCCCGCACACCACGGCGCCCGCCGTCCCGCGCGCCCAGGCCGGCGACGCCGGCGTGCTGGAGTTCGCGGCCGCCGCCGGCGCCGCACCCCGGGGCGTCCTGGCCGCCCCCACCGGACTGTGGCACCGCACCGTGCTGCCCGTGCTCAGGGACGACCTCGCCCTGGCCCGCGCGCTGCGCACCGCCGCGGCCGCCGACCGGCCCCGGGCCCTGCCCGTCTTGCTGCTCGCCGTCGGCGGCGCCCACGACCCGCTGGTCGACGCCGCCGCCCTGGACGGCTGGCGCGCCTGGACCCGCCACCCGCCGGCCCGCCGCACCCTGCCCGGCGACCACTTCTTCCAGCGCACCCCCGCGGCCCCAAGGCTGATCGGGCGGGCCTGCCGGGTCGCCGAGAGACTGCACGCCCGCACCCCGGCACCGGCCCCCCGGCCCGCCCGGCCGGTGCCCGCCGCGTCCCCCGCCCCCGCCGGCACCCCCCTCCCCGGCCCTTCCCCCACCCCTTTCCCGACCTCTTCCCCGACTTCTTCCGCGACTTCTTCCGCGACCTTTTTCCCGACCCGAACGGAGAGACCATGGACCGCGTGACCCTGGCCGACCTGAAGAACCTGCTGCGCGAGTGTGCCGGCGTGGAGGAGGGCGTCGACCTCGACGGCGACGTCCTCGACGTCCCCTTCGGCGTGCTCGGCTACGACTCGCTCGCCCTGCTGCAGACCACCGGCGTGATCGAGAGCGACTACGGCTGCACCCTCGACGAGGACGCCGTGGAGGAGGCCGAGACCCCGCGCGCCCTCCTCGCCCTGATCAACGAGGCGCTGACCCGGACCCCGGCCGCCCGGTGAGACCCGGCCGCGGCGCGCCCCTTTTTTTCATCCTCCCGGCGCGCCCCGGCCGCACCGCCCCTCTTCAGCCCTCGCACCGCCGGCGCCAGTGCACGTCCACCTGCCGCTCCAGCGCCAACTCCAGCGACGTCAGCGGGACATCGGCGCACAGCCGCTCCGGATGCCCCGCCGGCGGCCGCGCGAGCACGGTGCGCCCCGCGCCCGCACGCCGCATCTCGCCCAGCACGTACTGCCCGCCCAGGGCGACCAGCGCCGATGCGGCCTGCCCCAGCAGCCGTGCCGGCCATCGACGGTGCGCCATGCTGCCTCCCACGTTCCACGACGGATGTCACAGCGAAGCTGCAACCCGGCGCTGGGGCACCGCTCGAGCCCCACTCGCACCCCCGCCAGCCACCCCGCTCGAGGAGACAGCCGTGCCGCCCACCCGCACCACCCCCGCCCCTGCCGCCGCCCGTCCGGCCCCCGCCCCGCCCGGCCGGGCCGTCGAGATCGCCGACGGCGTGCACGCCTACCTCCAGAGCCCCGGAGGATGGTGCCTCAACAACGCCGGCATCATCGTCTCGCGCGGACACACCGCCCTGTTCGACACCGCCGCCACCGAACGCCGCGCCCGCCACCTGCGCTCCACCGCACTCCGCCTCGCCCCGGCACCGCCGCGCACCGTCATCACCTCGCACTTCCACGGCGACCACGCCTTCGGCAACGCCCTGTTCCCCGAGGCCTGCATCATCGGCCACGAACGCACCCGCACCGAGATGACCGCGGCCGGCCTGCACCTGACCGGCATGTGGCCGGACGTCGACTGGGGCGCCGTCACCCTCGCCCCGCCCACGGTCACCTTCCGCGACCGGCTCACCTGCCACATCGGCGACCTGCGCGCCGAACTCGCACACATCGGCCCCGCCCACACCTCCAACGACACCGTCCTGTGGCTGCCCGAGCGCCGCGTGCTGTTCACCGGCGACCTCACCATGAACGGCGTCACCCCCTTCTTCCTCATGGGCTCCCTGGCCGGCTCCCTGGCCGCCCTCGACCGGCTGCGCGGCTACGGCGCGGCCACCGTCGTCCCCGGCCACGGACCGGTGGGCGGCACCGAGGTGTTCGACCAGACGGAGGGCTACCTGCGCCTGGTGCACCGCCTCGCCCAGGAAGGCCTGCGCGCCGGCCTCACCCCCCTCGCCGCCGCCCGCCGCGCGGACCTCGGCCCCTACGCCCGCCTCACCGACCCCGAACGGCTGAGCGCCAACCTGCGCCGCGCCTACGCCGAACTCCAGGGCCTCGACCCCCACACCCCGCTGCCCGATCCGGACAAGCACACCGCCCTGGAGGAGATGGTCGCCTTCAACGGCGGAAGCCTGTGCTGCCGGGCCTGACCTTTCTCAGCCCGCCGCCAGATCGTCCCGGCGCACCCGCCGCCGCACCACCAGCAGCCCGCCGCCCGGCGCGGCCACCAGCACGTCCTCGCACACGCACACCCGGTGCACCCGCGGCGCCCCGCCCACCCGCGTCGCATACACGAGCGCATAGCAGCGCACGTCCACCAGCCCGTCGCCGCGCGCGGCCACGTCGAGCATCGACACCACATGCCGCAGTCGCACCCCGCAGCGGGACGCGGCGCCGGCGGCCGCCGTCAGCGAGGCGGCCAGCCCGGCCCGCCCGGTGACCGGCGCCGGCAGCGTCGGCACGTCGAAGACCGCGTCCGCGGTGAACGTCTGCGCCCACCGCGGCGCGTCCCCCGCGTCGAAGAGCTGCATCTGCCGCGCATAGAACTGCTGGACCTGCGCATACAGCACGGCGAACGCGGCCGCGTCCACGGTGGCTTCGGTGGCTTCGGTGGCTTCGGTGGCTTCGGC
>NZ_JBEOYI010000028.1:16865-97957 GCF_040297005.1 Streptomyces sp. NPDC001904
GCCGCGCATAGAACTGCTGGACCTGCGCATACAGCACGGCGAACGCGGCCGCGTCCACGGTGGCTTCGGTGGCTTCGGTGGCTTCGGTGGCTTCGGTGGCTTCGGCGGCTTCGGCGGGTGCTGCGGTCATGGCTGCCTCCTGATCGACACACCGCATCCAGGCTCCGGTGATGACCGCAGTCTGCCCAGCCGGCGATCGAGCGTCTTTCGAACATTCCTCGAGCCGATGCGCCGAACGTGATCGAGCACCACGCCGCTCCCGCTCAAGGAGGCGCAGACCGTGCCGCACCCCGCCCACCCGGACACGACCCTGGACGGCCTCCTGCGCCGCGCCGCCGCCCGCACCCCCGACGCCCCCGCGCTGACCAGCGGGACGACCACCGTCACCTTCGCCGCACTCGACGCCCTCACCGACCGCGTCGCCCGCTTCCTGCACCACCCCGCCCCCACCGGCACCGCCGCCCCCGTCGGCGTCGCCAACACCCTCGACACCGTCTTCCCGGCCGCCTACTACGGCGCCGCCCGGGCCGGCCGCCCCGTCGTGCTGCTCAACCCGCTGGCCGGCGACGACACCCTGCTCCACATGTGCGCCGCGGCGCACATCGCAACCGCCCTGGTGCCCGGGGCCGTCGCGCAACGGCTCGTCGCCCTGCGCCCCCGGCTGCCCCTGCTGCGCACCATCGTCGTCACCGACGCCGGCACCGGGCCGTTGCCCCCTGCGACGCTCGCCCTGGACGACGCCCTGCGCAGCGCACCACCGGCGGCGCCTGTGGCGGCCGCCGCCGATCCCGCGGCGCCGGCGTGCGTGCAGTTCACCACCGGCACCACGGGGCCGGCCAAGGGCGTGCGCCTGACCCACCGCAACCTGCTCGCCAACGCCGAACAGACCGCCCTGGCCCACCGGCTCGACGCCGACGCGATCACCCTCAACCACCTGCCGCTGTTCCACCCGATGCACCTCAACTCCGCGCTCTGGGCGGGCGCCCGGCAGATCCTGTGCCCCGACCCCGACCCCCTCGCCGCGCTCGACACCGCCGCGGCGCACGGCGCCAGCCACTACTACTCCCTGCCCGCCCGCCTGCACCGCCTCGCGGCCGACGCACGCCTGACCCCCCGCCGCATGCCGCGGCTGCGCGCGGTCATGTCCGGCGGCAGCGCGCTGGCCCCGCAGGCCGCCCGCCGGCTGCGCACCGCCCTGGGCGTGCCCGTCCTGCAGGGCTACGGGCTGGCCGAACTGTCCCCGCTGTCCCACATGCAGCACCCCGACGACCCCGTGGAGCACGGCGCCGTCGGCCGCGCCGTCGCCCGCACCGAGTGCCGGATCGTGGACCTCGCCACCCGCCGCGGCGTCGAGGTGTGGACCAGCGGCGAGATCCAGGTGCGCGGACCGCAGGTGATGGCCGGCTACCTCGACCCCCACGCCGCCCCGGCCGTCGACGCGGAGGGCTGGCTGTCCACCGGGGACGCCGGCTGGCTCGACGACGAGGGCCGGCTGCACGTCGTCGACCGCCTCGACGACGTCTTCAAGCACGACAACGAACTCGTCGCCCCCAGCCGCATCGAACACGTCCTGGCCGCCGACCCGCGCGTCGCCGAGTGCGCCGCCGCCGGCAGCCCCCACCCCGTGCACGGACACCTCACCTGGGCCGCGGTCGTCCTGCACACCGGCACGGGGGACGGCACACCCGCCCCCCGCGCCGTGCTCGCCTCGATCGCCGCCCGGGCCAACCGCCGGCTCGCCGGCTTCGAGCAGATCCGCCGCATCGACGTCCTCGACGCCCTGCCGCGCACCCCCACCGGCAAGCCGGACCGCCGCACCCTGCGGGCCCTGGCCCGCGCGGCGGCGGACCGCCCGAGCCCACCGAAGGGACACCCCGCCATGGCAGCCACCGCCCCCGCCACCCCCGGCACCGGGAGACCGTGATGAGCGCACCGGCCGACACCCGACCCCACCCCGCCCCCCACCCCGGCCCCGGCGAGGGCTCCGGCTACGACGTGCTGGTGGCCGGCGCCGGACCGGTCGGCCTCACCGCCGCGCACGAACTCGCCCGCAGGGGACTGCGGGTGCGCGTCGTGGACGCCGCCCCCGCACCGGCACGCACCAGCCGGGCCGTGGCCGTGCACCCGCGGACCCTGGAGACCTTCGACCAGATGGGCCTGGCCGAGAACATCCTGTGGCACGGCCGGCGCAACGCCGCCTTCACCATGTACGCGGGCGGCCGGCGCCTGGTCCGCCTCCAGGCCGACTACGCCTCCATGCCCACCCGCTACCCCTACACCGTCATCATCGAGCAGACCCGCACCGAGGCCGTCCTGCGGGCCGCGCTGAGCCGGCTGGGCGTGCACATCGAATGGGGCGTGCGCCTGCAGCGCCTGGAACAGCACGACGACGCCGTACGGGTATGGCTGCACCACACCGCCGCCGACGGCACCACCACCGCCGACGGCACCACCACCGCCGACGGCACCGCCACCGCCGCTGACGGCGGCGGGTGGGAGGAGCAGTGCACGGTGCCCTGGCTGGTGGGCTGCGACGGCGGCCACAGCACCGTGCGCAAGGAACTCGGCCTGCCGCTGCTCGGCGAGAGCCGCGACACCTGGATGCTCGCCGACGCCGCCGTCACCACCGACCTGCCGCCCGACACCATCTACTGGGTGCACACCGGCAGACAGGCCCTGATGATGGTGCCCTACGCCCGCGACGGCCACTGGCGGCTGCTGGACACCGCACCCGCCGGCCACGACACCCAGCACTGCGCCGCCCGGCTCTCCGCCCTCCTCTCACACGGCCTGGGCACCCCGGTGCACGTCGAAGAGCCCGAGTGGACCTCGGTGTTCACCTTCCAGCAGCGCATGGTCCCGCGCATGCACGACCACCGCGTCTTCGTGGCCGGCGACGCCGCGCACGTCCACAGCCCGGCCTCCGGCCAGGGCATGAACACCGGCATCCAGGAGGCCTACAACCTCGCCTGGAAACTCGCCATGGTCCACCGCGGCCACGCCGGCCGCACCCTGCTGGAGACCTACTCCCACGAACGCGTCCCCATCGGCCGCGCCCTGCTGGACTCCACCCGCACCGCCACCTGGCTGGTCCAGTTCAAGAACACGATGGCCGCCGTCGCCCTGCCCCTGGTCTTCACCGTCGTACGCGCCGTGCCCGCGCTGCGCCGCGCCCTGCAGCGCAAGGTCCTGGGCGGCATGTCGGGGCTGCGCCTGCACTACGCCCGCTCCCCGCTGACCACCCCGCACCCCCTGGGACCCCGCCGGGGCCGGGTGCGCGGCCCCCGGCCCGGCCGGCGCGCGGCCACCGCCGCCACGGCCGGCGGCGCCCTGGCCCGCGAACTGCGCGACGTGCGCTGGTCCCTGCTCGTCGCCCCCGACACCGCGGACAGCACGGGCGGCACCGCAGCGCGGACCGCGCACCGGGCGGCCCGCACGCACGGCGCGTGGCTGTCGGTACGCACCGTCGGCGGCACCGGCACCGACCCCGGCCCCCTCGCCGACCCCGACGGCGCCACCCGCACCGCGCTCGGCCTGACCCCCGGCGCCTGGGCCCTGATCCGGCCCGACGGCTACCTCGCCGCGCGCGGCACCCGCCTGACCCCGCGTCACCTGACCCGCGCGCTCGCCCCGCTCCAGCCGCCGGCCGCCGGCCGTGCAGCCGGGCTCGAGCCGCACTCCGCCGCACGTCGAGCAATCCAGGACACGGTCGAGACGACGAGTCCAACAGGCCAAAAGGAATTGGAGTCCACCCGATGACGTCAGCTCCCGCATCCCCCTCCGCCGCCCCGCCGGTCGCTCTGGTCACCGGCGCCACCAGCGGCATCGGCCTGGCCGTCGCCCGGGACCTGGCCGCCCGCGGCCACCGCGTCTTCCTGTGCGCCCGCAACCCCGAGCAGGTCAAGCAGACCGTCGAGGACCTGCGGGCACAGGGCCTGGAGGTCGAGGGCACCGCCGCGGACGTCCGCTCGCCCGAGTCCGTCGCCGCGCTGGTCAAGGCCGCCGTCGACACCTTCGGCCCGATCACCGTCCTGGTCAACAACGCCGGACGCAGCGGCGGCGGCCCCACCGCCGACATCGCCGACGACCTGTGGTTCGACGTCATCGCCACCAACCTGCACAGCGTCTTCTTCGTCACCCGCGAAGCGCTGAAGAACGGCGGCCTCGCGGGCGCCGCCGCAGGACGGATCATCAACATCGCCTCCACCGCCGGCAAGCAGGGCGTCGTGCTCGGCGCCCCCTACTCCGCCTCCAAGCACGGCGTCGTCGGCTTCACCAAGGCCCTGGGCAAGGAACTCGCCCCCACCGGCGTGACCGTCAACGCCGTCTGCCCGGGCTATGTGGAGACCGCGATGGCCCAGCGGGTCCGCCAGGGCTACGCCGACGCCTGGAACACCTCCGAGGACGAGGTCCTGCAGGCCTTCCAGGCCAAGATCCCGCTGGGCCGCTACTCCACCCCCGAGGAGGTCGCCGGCCTGGTCGGCTACCTGACCACCCGGCACGCCGCCTCGATCACGGCCCAGGCCCTCAACGTGTGCGGCGGCCTGGGCAACTTCTGACCCCCCGGGCCCTCAATTTGTCGAGACGATCCCAGCAACAGGCGAGGTGTGGACATGTCCGCTGAGCGAGTGCACCGTACGACCCACGAGGTGAGCGTGGACGCGCCGGCGGGCGTGGTCTACGGGCTGATCGGCGACGCCGTCACCTGGCCGCTGTTCCTCCCGCCGAGCATCCACGTCGAACAGCTCGAGTTCGACGGCCGCAGCGAACGGCTGCGCATGTGGGTACGGGCCAGCGGCGAGATCACCTCGTGGACCTCGCGCCGCACCCTGGACCCCGCCCGCCGCCGCATCGACTTCCACCACGAACTGCCCGCCGCCCCGGCCCGCTCCTTGGCCGGCACCTGGCAGGTCCAGGCGCTGGCAGCGGACCGCTCCCGGCTGACCCTGAGCCACCACTACACCCTCACCGGCGACGACCCCCGCCAGGCGGCCTGGCTCGAGGCGGCCGTCGACACCAACAGCCGCACCCAGCTGGACAGGATCGGCCGGCTGGCCCGCCGCTGGGACCGCCTCGACGCCCTGGTCCTCGCCTTCGAGGACTCCGTACGGGTCAACGGACCCGCCGAACTCCTCTACGACTTCCTCTACCGGATCGGCGACTGGCCCCAACAGCTCCCGCACGTGACCCGGCTGACCCACACCGAACGCACCCCGGGCATCCAGGAGACGACGATGGACACCCGCACCGCCGACGGCACCCGCCACACCGCCGAATCCGTACGGATCTGCTTCCCCCACGCCGGCCGCATCGTCTACCAGCAGTCCTCCACCGACCCGCTGATCGCCGCCCACACCGGCGAATGGAGCGTGGTCCCCGACGAACGGGGCGTCACCGTCACCGCCCACCACCAGGTCCTGCTGCACGAGGAGGCCATCGCCGCGGAACTGGGCCCGCACGCCGACCTGGCCGCCGCCCGCCGGCACGTGCGCCGCGTCCTGGGCGGCCACAGCACCACCACCCTCCAGCGCGCCAAGTCCTACGCACAGAACGCGGTCACCGTCCTGTGACCAGCCCCGCGCAGACCCGACCGCGGCCCGCCGCCCCACCGCCCGGCCCCGCCGCCCGCGCCCGCCGCCTGGAACACCTCCTGGGCGACCCGGCCGACCCCGGCAACCCGCACGGCCGGCGCGCCCTCCTGGACGCCGACGACCGCCGGGCCACCCCCGAGGCCACCGAACACCTCCTCACCCACAGCGGCCTGTCCGCCGAGTTCGTCCCCCGCACCCTGGGCGGCCGGCTCGGCCGGCCCGACGCGCTCGCCCGCGTCCTGCGCCCCGTCTTCCGCCGCGACGTCGCCCTCGGCTTCGGCTACGGCCTCATCGCCCTGTTCGGCGCCTCCGCCGTCTGGGCGGCAGGCAGCCGCACCCAGCGCGAACGCACCGCGGCCCACCTGCTCACCGCAGGCCACGGCGGCCGCATCACCCACCTGCACCACGAACTGACCCAGGCCAACGCCATCCTGCGCGACGAGTTCACCGCCCGGCCCACCACGGACGGCTACCGCGTACAGGGCCGCAAGGACGTCATCATCAACGCCGAACGGGCCGCGATGTTCGTCACCTACGCCCGCACCGCCCCCGAACCCGGAGCCCGCAGCCACTCCGTGCTGCTCCTGGAACGCGACGCACTGCCCGCCCGGGCCCTGCACGCGCTGCCGCGGCGGCCCACCCCCGGCATGCGCGGCAACCACTTCTCCGGCCTGGAACTGCGCGCCTGCCCCGTGCCCGCACACGCCCTGGTCGGCCAGGAGGGCGACGGCGTGTCCCTGGCCCTGCGCACCTTCATGGTCAACCGCTGCCTGATCCCCGCCGTCCTCGTCGCCGGCGTCGACAGCGCCCTGCGCCTGGCCGTCCAGGCCGCCACCGCCGCACGGCCGGGCGGGCAGCCCGCCCGCCGCCACCACACCGCGCTGGCCGGCGTCTTCGCCGACCTGCTGGCCTGCGACAGCATGGCCCACACCGGACTGCGCGCCCTGTGCCTGGTGCCCGACAGCGCCCATCTCGCCGCCGCGGCCGTCAAACTGACCACCCAGGACATCCTGCGCGAGAACCTCGAAGAGATCGCCACCGTGCTCGGCGCCCACGGCTACGCCCGCGACACCCACTACGGCGCCTTCGACAAACTCGGCCGCGACCTGCCCGTCGCCGGCCTCGGCCACGCCGGCCGCGCCGCCTGCCAGTCCGTCCTCGCCCCCCGGCTGCGCGCCCTGGCCCGCACCTCCTGGTTCACCGCACCCCACCCTCCCCGCCACCTCTTCGCCCGCACCGCGCCACTGCCCGACCTCGACTACCGCACCCTGTCGCTGACCGGCGGCGACGACGTCCTGCACGCCGCCCTCGTCACCACCACCGACCGGCTCGCCGCCCGCAGCGCACAAGGCCCCCAATGGGCGGCGCTCGCCGGCCTCGCCCAGGCCTTCCTCACCGAGTCCCGCATCCTGCGCGCCGAATGCGCCACCCTGCCCGCCTCCGTCCGGCAGACCCTGGCCGACCCCCGCGCCTGCGCCCTCGTGGACCGCTACGCCCTGATCGCCTCGGCCGCCGCCTGCCTGGCCGCCTGGGAGAACGAAGCGGACACCGACTCCTTCCAGGCCCGCCCCGCCTGGCCGGTCCTGGCCCTGGCCCGCCTGCTGCGCAGACTCGGCGCGACCGGCCCGGCCGTACCCGACGGCGTCGTCGGCGAGGTCCTGGCCGAGCTCCTCGACCGCTGCGCGGCGCACCGCAGCCTCGACCTGTACGCCAGCCACCTCGCCGGCTAGACAGGGAGGCCGCCCCCATGCCCCAGCCGGTGATCGGCACCCCCATCCACGTCCTGCCCCGCGGCCCCTGGCCCCAGGTCCACGCCGAACTCCACCGGCACGGCACCGCCGTCGTGCACACCACCTGGGGCGCCTGGCTGCCCGCGGCCGTCACCGAACCCCGCCTGCGCCGGATCCTGGGCCGCCGCGACTGGCTGCGCTGGCGGCGCATCCCCGACCCCACGGTGCGCCACCGCTTCGCCGCCTCCCGGCTGCTGATGAAATGCACGGCCGCCGCCGCCCTGGGCACCCGCCCCGAACTCCTCGACATCGCCTACCGGCTGGGCGGCCGGCCCTTCCTGCGCGGCTTCGACCAGATCGACCTCAGCCTGACCCACACCGGCGAGTTCATGGCGGTCGCACTGAGCCGGGACGGCCGCATCGGCATCGACGCCGAACCCGCCGACCGCCCCATGAACGTCGAGGTGCTGCACACCCAGATGTGCACCCCCGCGGAAGCCGCCGCCCTGGCCCCCCTGCCGCCGCACGAGAAGACCGCCCGCACCCTGCGCCTGTGGACTTTGAAAGAGGCCTACACCAAGGCACTCGGCCAGGGACAGCGCCTGCGCTTCACCGAGTTCGGCTTCACCGCCTGCGGCGACCGTCTCCTCGCCCCCGACGGATCCGCACTCCACGACACCGCCTGGGCCTTCGCCACCCATCACGTCCTCGACCGCTACCTGCTCAGCACCGCCTGCCACGACGAGGGACTCGACGCCGGCCACGACGTCTCCGCCCACACCACGCTCGACCCGGGCTTCGCGGCCGCCATGGCACAGTTCTGCGACCCGTGAACCCGCCGCCGCTCAAGACGGCTTCGGGACGTCCTTGACGATCGCTCGGAACCGAGCCCGCACGTCAGCACGGTGTCAGCGGCGCGCCGCACACTCGTGTCCGGACGGTGTTGATACCGAGCCGGGACGTGCCGGGAGGACGCACGCCCTGGATGCCGACCCAGGAGATGGCCGATGACCGAGCACCAGCCGCACGGCGTGCCACCCGCCCAGGCCGCAGCCCCCGGCACCCCCACCGCGGGCACCGTGCCCCTGAGCGAGCACCAGATCGCCCTGCTGCACCCCGCCGCAGCCCACCGTGCGCCCGCCACCGTGCCCTTCGCCATCGACCTGCGCGGCCCGCTGGACGAACGCGCCCTGCACGACGCCCTCGCCCGGCTCACCGCCCGCCACCCCCGCCTCACCGCCCGGCTGGCCCGCGGCACCGACGGACGGCCCTGCCTCGACGTCGACCCCGCCCGCGCCCCGGTCCTCGAACACGCGACGTCCGCGCCGTCCGGCCACGCACCGTCCGCGGCGATGCTGGCCGAGGCCCGCCGCGACCTCGACCCCGCACGCACCGGAATGCTGCGCGCCGTCCTGATCACCCACCGCCCCGAACACCACACCCTGCTGCTCGTCGTGCACCGGGCCGTCGTCGACGGCGAGTCCGCCGGCCTGCTGCTGGCTGACCTCCTGGACGCCTACGGCCAGCCCCCCGCACCACGCGCGGTGGCGGCCCCGCCGGCCGAACCACCCCCCGCCCCCGGCCCCGCCGAGCCGCATGCGGACAGCGTCGCCCTCCCGCCGCACCAGCAGCTGCTGCTGCTGGACGCACTCGCCCACCGCGGCACCGGCCGCTACGTCGAGCAGCTGTACTGGCAGTGGCACGGGCCGCTCGACACCGACCGGTTCACCGCGGCCTGGCAGTCCGTCGCCGCCTGCGAGACGGTCCTGCGGGCCGCCTTCGACCTCGACGAGCTCGAGCACAGCCCCCGCATCGTCGTGCACGACCACGTCCGCGTCGAGGTCGCCCGCCACCCGCACGACACGGTCGACTGGGACGCCCTCCTCGAGCGCGACCGGCTGCGCGGCTTCGACCTGCGCGAGCCCGGCCTGCTGCGCGCCACACTCCTCGACGAGCCCGGCCGCACCGCCACCGGCACCCCCGCGCCGCCCTCGACCCGGGTCCTGCTCACCTTCCACCACGTCCTGCTGGACAGCTGGAGCGTGTCCGTGCTGCTGCAGGAGTTCTACCGCGCCTACCTCGCCGACGGAGTGCTCGCGGGCCGCGAACGCCGCCCCGACTTCCGCGACCACGCACGCTGGCTGGCCGGCCAGGACACCGCCGCGGCCCGCGCCTTTTGGACGACGGCCCTGCCCGCCGGGAAACCCGCACTGCGGCCGGGACTGCCGGCACCGGCCACCGGCCTGCCCGGCTGGGGCCGGGCCCGCGAACTCCTCGGCCCCGACGCCGCCGGCCGGCTGCGGACCTGGGCGACCGCACACGCCGCCACCGAGTCGGTGGCCCTGCAGGCCGTCTGGGCACTGCTGCTGTACCGGGCCGCCGGCGCCGGCACCCCCGCACCGGTCGGCTTCGGCGTCGTGGTGTCCGGCCGCGGGATCGCCCTGGACAGCGTGGAGCGCCTGCCCGGCCTGCTGATGAACGCGCTGCCCATGGTGGTGCGGGTCGACCCCCGCCGCCCGCTGCTGCGGCTGCTGGCCGACCTGCGCGACCGCGCCCTGGACATGGCCTGCTACGAATGGGTGTCCGTGGACCTGGTGCACCACTGGAGCGGCCGCCCGGCAGGGGAGAAACTCTTCGACAGCCTGGTCGCCTTCGAACACCGCCCCCAGCTGCCCGGCACACTCGCCGCCGCCCTCGCCGCCCAGGACATCCACCTCGACGCCCCCCACCGCACGGGCGCCCCCCAGCCCTTCCCGCTCACCCTGCTGGCCACGGCCGAGCCGGACGGCTCCCTGCTGCTGACCGCCGTCCACGACCGCGCCCGCGTCACCGACACCGACGCCCGGCGCCTGGTGCAGCTGTGCGCCCGGCTGCTGCGCGAACTCCCGCACACCGCCGGCCGCTCCACCACCGCCGGCGACGTGCTCGCCACCATCACCGGCGCCGACCTGCCCCGGGTGGCCGACGCGGCCGCCGCGGCCCGCGAGAGCCGGGAGGTGACCTGGCCCGAGGTGCCCGAGAGCCGGCTCGTACGCGAGGCATGGCAGGACGTCCTCGGCGGGCCCGCCCCCCATCCCGCCGCGCACGCCGTCGAGTCCGGCGCGCACCCGCTGGTGGCCGTGCACCTGCTGCGCGAACTCAACCGGCGCGCGCACACCGGGGTACGGCTGGAGGAACTGCTGGCACGGCCGCACGCCGGTGACCTCGCACGGCTCCTCAACGAGCACGTGCGGCGGTCACCGGCGTGATCCGCGGCGGTCAGCTCACCGCCTGCTCCACCAGGGCCGCGATGCGCTTCTCGTCGGCCGCCGTCAGCTTCGTCAGGGCGAACGAGGTGGCCCACACCCGGCCGTCGTCGAGCGCGGCCTGGTCGCTGAAACCGAGCGTGGCGTAGCGCGACTTGAACTTGGCCGCGCTCTGGAAGTGGCACACCACCTTGCCGTCCTTGGCATAGGCCGGCATCCCGTACCAGAGCTTGGGGGTGAGCTCGGCGGCGGCACTGGTGACGATCTTGTGGATGCGCTCGGCGAGCACCCGGTCGTCGTCCGCCATCTCGGCGATCTTCGCCAGCACCTCCTGCTCGGTGTCCGCCTTGGAGGTGCGCGCGCCGCGCTTGGTCTCCTTGGCGCGGTCCTTCATCGCCGCGCGCTCCTCGGCGGTGAAACCCTCGTGCTTGCCGGCTGCCTTCGCTGCGCTCGCCATGTCGAAATGCCTCTCGTGGGGGATGGAGCCGGTGCCCGAATCCGCGCACCGGAGGTCGAAAACCGTGGGGCCGGCCCGCTCAGGCCGCCGCCTCCCAGGCGAAGCCGTCGGGGTCGGTGAAGGCGGCGCCGGTGCTGCCCAGCACGATGCGGTGCGATCCCGAGCCCTCCGCGTCGACCCCGAGGTCCTTGGCCAGGCCCCGGCGCTTGTACAGCGCCAGCTTGACCGGGCTGGAGTCGTCGGCCTTGAACTCGGCGTACTTGCCGCCGAAGCTCTTGCCCGTGCTCAGGCCCTGCTCGACGTAGAACTGCTTGCTCGCCTTGACGTCCTCGACGCCGAGCAGCAGGACCGTCTCGTCGATGGTGCGGGTGGCCGGCCCGCTGTCCTTCTTCGACGACGTCGCGATCTTCCAGATGGTCCCGTCCGGGGCCCGCAGCACACCGCCGTAACCCCACAGCGACTTCGCGGCGGGCTTGAGCTGCGTGGCACCGGCGGCCAGCGCGGAGGCGAAGAAGCCGTCCACGTCGGCCGGCTGGGAGACGGTCAGCGCCAGGGTGAACCCGCGAAAGCCGTCCGTCGGCGTCTCGCCGGCCCGCAGCCGCAGCGTCGAGGAGTCCAGGCCGAACGCGTCCTGGTAGAACTGGGCGGCCGCCGTGGGGTCGGCGACCTCGAGAGTGACGGAAGCGATGGAAGTCATGGTGTCCACGCTAGATCCGCCGCCCGCGTCCCGGCTTCTCCGATCCTGCTCAGCAGCACTTCCTCGAGCCGGCCTGCGGCCGTCTTCGAGCGGTCCTCGAGCGGCCCGCGACGGCGCCGAGGCAGCCTGCTGAGCGGACCACGACTCCTGTGAGGTGCGTGATGGACAACGCGGTGGAACGGGCCATCGAGTACATGCGCGAGCGCTACGACGAACCGCTGTCCATCGCGCAGATCGCCTCCCGGGTGCTGCTCAGCCGCTTCTACTTCACCCGGATGTTCAAGGACGAGACCGGCATCAGCCCGGGGAAGTTCCTCGCCGCGATCCGCATCGGCCGGGCCCGGCACCTGATCGAGACCACCTCGATGAGCGTCACCGACATCTCCCTCGCCGTCGGCTACAACAGCCTGGGCTCCTTCACCAACGCCTTCACCGCCGGCGTCGGCGTCTCACCCGGCCGGCTGCGCCGCGGGGCGTGGGACGCGGTGCCCCGGCCCGGCCGCCAGGCGCCGGGCGCTCGCGCCACCGTCGCCGGCACCGTCGCCCTGCCGCCGGGATTCGGCAACGCCCGGGTCTTCGTGGGGGCCTTCGCCACACCGGTGATCCAGCACCCCTGCGCCGCCTGGTCGGTCATCGACGTGCCCGCCGGACGGCCGTCCTGCTACTCCGTCAAGGACATCCCCGAGGGGCAGTGGCACCTGCGCGCGGTGGCGGTCGCGGCGGGCGCGGACGGCGACGAGCCGGCGCGCACCACCCTGCTGGCGGGATTCGGCCGGGCCCCCGTGACGGTCTGCGCGCACCACGTCACCAGCGCCGCGGTACGGCTGCGCCCCGCGCTGTCCACCGACCCGCCAGTCCTGCTCGCGCTGCCCGCACTCGAGCCGCCCCGCACGGTGCGCACCCACCCGGGGTGCGCCTCGGCCGCCCCGGAGGCCGCCCTGCGGCGGCTGCCCGGTGCCGGGCCGGTGCTGTCACGGACGTGAGGCGGGGGGCGTGCGGCCCGGGTCCTGCTTGCTGCGCAGCCGCTCGGCGAGCAGCTCCCACTCCCGGCCGATGTGCTCGGCGATCGGCGCGATGACCCCGAGCCAGTGCAGCGGCACCGCGTCGACCAGCGCACGCCAGTCCTCGCCCGGCTCGCCCGCGTGCAGCTGCATCCAGCGCAGGAACTCCCGCCCGCCCGCGGTGTAGCGGACCGCCGGGTCCGCGGCCATCTTGGAGGCCACCATCGCCCAGGTGGGCGGCGTGTCGGTGTGGTTCCTGCGGGTGGGCGGCGCGGGCTCGGCGGGCGCGATGCGCAGCGGCGCCCGCTCGCCCTCGCCGCCCTGCGGCCCCTGCCCGGCGGCCTGCGGTGCGGCCGCCTCGACGGCCACGGCCTCCACCGCGCGGATGTGCGCCGAGCGCAGCGCGGCGGTGTGCCGGCCCTCGCGCTCGGGCGCCTCGCCGCGGCGCAGGCGGGCGCTCACGTCGTGCACCGTGCCCAGGGACACGTCCGTCTCGCGGGCGACCTGGCGCAGCGGGGCGCCGGGATGCGCCGTGATGTACTCGGCGGCGCGCCGCCGGCCCTCGCCGGCGTCCACCGGCCGGCGTCTGCCGTCCTGGCCGATGCGCTTGCCGTCGCCCGGCGCCGCCAGGCCCGAGCGCTCCCGCAGCGCGGCGACGGTCTTCGCGCTCAGCCCGGTGATGCCGGCGATCGCCCGGTCGGACCAGTCGGGGTGCGAGCCCAGCACCCGCTGGGCGCCCGCCAGACGGTCGGCCCGGCACAGCGGCAGCCCGTGCGACCCGTTCGCCTTCATGGCGATGACCAGGGCCTCGGCGTTGGAACAGTCCACGAAGCGCGCCCGGATGCTCGCGTCGCCGCGCAGCCGGGCCGCCTCCGTGCGGTGCAGTCCGTCGATGATGCGACAGCCGTCGACCTGGACCAGGATCGGCGGGAGGTCGGCGGCGCCCGCGGCGTCGGCGAGCAGCTGGATGTGGGCGGCGTCCGTGCCGCCCTGACGCAGGGAGACACCGGGGG
Organism: Streptomyces sp. NPDC001904; assembly: GCF_040297005.1. Taxonomy (NCBI): domain Bacteria; kingdom Bacillati; phylum Actinomycetota; class Actinomycetes; order Kitasatosporales; family Streptomycetaceae; genus Streptomyces; species Streptomyces sp. NPDC001904. The sequence goes on from NZ_JBEOYI010000028.1 coordinate 30,600, forward strand.
ACAGCGCGCTGAGCGGGACGTCGCGCGCCGGCAGGCGCTCGAAGTTCTTCAGGTCGAACTCGCCGCGCTCGCCGGCGTCGGGACCTTCTGCGCGGGCCGGGTTGAATGCACTCGTGATCAAGACGGCGTGCGCGTTGCTCTGAGCCATTCTCGTTACTCCCTCTCTGCTGCCGCTGCCGTCGAGCGTGGCAGGAGGGTCTCCAGCTGCAGTGGAGCACAGGTCGATGTTCTCTCGAGACCGCCGAGGGACCCGCGCCGCAGGCCGGCACGGGTCCCTCGCACAGCATCTCGCTCAGGCGTCGCGCCGGTTGAGCAGCACGCCGGCCACCACCAGCAGCACGGCCGTCCACAGCGCGAGCACCCCGAGCCCCTGCCAGGGCCCCAGCACGTCACCGGAGCGGGCGTGCTGCTGGGTGATCAGATAACCGGCCTCCGTGGGCAGATACGCGTGGATGTGCTTGCCCACGCTGCCCGGCAGCAGCTTGGCCATCGGGGCCAGCACCAGGACGAAACCGATGACGCCGGTGATGCTCGCCGCCGTGTGCCGGATGATCGCCCCGGCCGCGAGCGCGAACAGCCCCAGCAGCGCCAGGTAGACGCCGCAGCCGATGACGGCGCGCAGCACGCCCGCGTCCCCGATCGAGACCGGCGCCTTGTCGTGCAGGATGGGCGCGCCGATGAAGAACGAGGCGAAGGACGTCACTTCGCCCACCACCAGCACCAGCAGCCCGAACACGGCGCCCTTGGCCGCCAGGACCGGGGTGCGCGTGGGCACCGCCAGCAGACTGGAGCGGATCATGCCGGTGGAGTACTCGGAGGCGATGACCATCGTGCCGAGCACGCAGATCGCCAGCTGGCTCAGCAGGATGCCGCTGCCCAGGATGGTCCCCGTCGGGTCGAGCCGCATGGCGGCCTGCTGCGAGGCGTCGCTCTTGTCCCAGTTGGCCACCCCCATCTCCATGAACAGCACCGTGAAGATCAGGGTGAGGACGATCAGGATGCCCAGCGACCAGATCGTGGAGCGCACGGAGCGGATCTTCGTCCACTCTGAGCGCATCAGGTGCGCGAAGCTCGGCCCGCGGGCGTCGGTCACGGCCACGGGAGCGGTCACTGCGCTCACTTCACGCCTCCGGCGGTGGGGGAGACGGCGTCGTACTCGACGGCGTCCTTGGTCAGTTCCATGAAGGCCTCCTCCAGCGAGCCGCGCCGGGTCGCCAGTTCGTGCAGCACCAGGCCGCCGGCGGAGGCGAGTTCGGCGATCCGCGGCGCCTCCAGGCCCGTGACGTCCAGGTCACCGTCGCCGGTGACCGTCACGGTGGCGCCCGCCGCCTTGAGCAGCTCGGCCAGCTGCGGGCCGTCCGCCGTCCTGACCAGCACCGTCTGCTCGGTGCTGCGCTCGATGAACTCCTGGGTGGAGCAGTCGGCGACCAGCCGGCCGCGCCCGATCACGATCAGGTGGTCGGCGGTCACGGCCATCTCGTTCATCAGATGGCTGGAGACGAGGACGGCCCGGCCCTCGGCGGCGAGCGACTTCATCAGATTCCGGATCCACACGATGCCTTCGGGATCCAGCCCGTTGACCGGCTCGTCCAGCACCAGCGCGGCCGGGTCGCCCAGCAGCGCGGCGGCGATGCCGAGCCGCTGGCCCATGCCCAGGGAGAAGCCCCCGGCGCGCTTGCGGGCCACCGCGCCCAGGCCGACCTGCTCGATGACCTCGTCCACCCGGCGCTTGCCGAGCCCTTGCGTCTGGGCCAGGCACAGCAGGTGGTCGTGGGCGCTGCGCCCGGTGTGCACGGCGCGCGCCTCCAGCAGCGCGCCCACCGACCGCAGCGGCCGGGGCAGCGCGCGGTAGGGCACGCCGTCGATGGTGGCCGTGCCGGAGTCGGGCCGGTCCAGGCCGAGCAACAGGCGCATCGTGGTGGACTTGCCCGCTCCGTTCGGGCCCAGGAACCCGGTGACACGGCCGGGCTCGACCGTGAACGACAGGTCGTTCACGGCGGTCTTGTCGCCGTAGCGTTTCGTGAGGTTCTTGGCCTCGATCATGGTCACCTCGGTTGAATGCCTGCGAGAGCTTTTCCGGGGACAAAAACTCCCCGTCCGCCTGTGATAGCAGGGGAGTTATTCCGTTCAGTAGTTTTGCGGCCGCGCCCGATCTGAACGATGGCCGTGCCTTCGGCGCACGGATATTTTTGGCCGCGTCGGCTGCCGGCGGACCCGCCGGTTCATCTGCTCAATTTCCTCGGTTGAACCCGAATCCCGTGAGGGTGGACATGAATTCAGTCGCTTTCGGCGAGACGCGGCGCCCGGCCCGGCCGGTGATCGGGGTCTGCGCCAGGACCGCGCCGGTGACGCTCCAGGGCAGCCGGCTGACGGTCAGCCTCGCCCTGCAGGCGCACCTGTCCTACCTGGCGGACGCGGGCTGCACCCCGCTGCTGCTCCCGCTGCTGCCCGGCGTCGAGGAACTGGCCGGCCGGCTCGACGGACTGCTGGTCCCCGGCGGCCCGGACGTGGACCCGGCGCTGTACGCGCAGACGCCGCACCCGGCGACGAGGGCGGTCACCCCCGACGCGGACCGGGCCGAACTCGCGCTGCTCGGCGCGGTGCTCGAGGCGGGCAGGCCCGTCCTGGCCGTCTGCCGCGGCATGCAGTTGCTCAACGTGCTGCACGGGGGCACGCTGCACCAGCATCTGGCGGAGGTCACCGGCCACGACGGCCACCGGCCGCCCGAGGGCACCTTCACGCTCGGCCGCCGCCCGCTCAGGGTGCGGCCCGGCAGCCACCTCGCGGCGATCCTGACCGAGGCCGCGCCCGAGACGGCCTGCCACCACCACCAGGCCGTCGACAAGCTCGGCGCCGGGCTGAGCGCCACCGGCTGGGCCGACGACGACACCGTCGAGGCCGTCGAGGTCGAGGGCCACCCGTTCGCCGTCGGCGTGCAGTGGGAGGCGGGCCAGACGCCCGACGGACGGCTCCATCACGCGCTCGCCCGCGCCGCCGGGCACCGCACACCCTGACCACCGGTTGCCCCGACACATCCATGCGGGAAAAGCCGCCCCCTCCTGATTCCTCGACGGGGCGTGCTCTTCTCGAACCCACGCGAAGGAGAAACACAAGATGTCGCCTCGGATGCCCAACCCCTCGCTCGTGGTTCCCGATGTCCTGCCGCCGATGCGGGCCGTGGTGAAGGCCGTCAACAGCGTGGGCGTACCGCTGAAGACCCTGGTCCTGGTCCACCTGCGGGTGAGCCAGATCAACGGCCGCACCGTACAACTGCCCAAGAAGCAGGCGGAGTTCGAGGCGGCGGGGGAGGAGGACCTGCGGCTGCCGGTCGTCGAGACCTGGCGCGAGCAGACCTGCTTCACCGACGCGGAGCGCTCCGTGCTGGCCCTGGCCGAGGCCGCCACCCGCATCGACGGCGTCCAGGACCCGGTCTCCGACGAGGTGTGGAATGAGGCGGCCCGGCACTTCAGCGTCGAGCAGCTGGGCGCCGTCGTGATGCACATCGGCCTGGTCAACCTCTGGAACCGGGTCAACGTCGCCACCAAGCAGGAGCCGGTGGACTGGCGCGTCAACCCCAAGACGTGGAAGCCGATGACCACCCGGCTCACCCCCGCTCCCTGACCCTTGCCCCGCACACGGCAAAAAGAGGGGGGGGCCACCCGGCGCACCGCCGGGTGGAACCCCCCCTCTTTTTGCCGTGTCCTGCGCCGCTCAGGCCCGCGCGGCGGTGAAGGCCGGGTCGGTGTTGAGGACGGCGAGCAGGGTGCGGGCCTGCACGTTGACGTAACGGCTGTGCCCGGCCAGCCAGTTCAGCTGGCCCGGGGTGACCCAGTGGTAGCCGGGCGGCGCCTTCGCCGGCGTGCTCGCCTCGTCGGTCTCGACGATCAGGTACCGGCTCTCGGCGTTGAGGAACCGCCCGCCCTCCTCGGAGTGGACGCTGGCGTAGCGCACGCGCCCGGCCGGCGCGCCGAGCAGCGCGTCCAGGAACCGCGGCCGGGCGCTGCCCGGCGGGTAGTTCTGCGGGACGCACTGCACGGTCGGCGCGAGCTCGGCGGTGTCGAGGAAGCCGCCCTCGATGCGGGCGTGCACCAGCACGTGCCCGACGCCGTCGAAGACGCGGTGGGCGAAGCCGACGACGCCGGTGCCCACCGGCTCGATGATCGGCTGGCTCCAGCCGGCCACCTCCCGCCCCGCGCCCTCGACGCGGACGGCCGCCACGTCGAAAAACCGGCCGTCGGCCCGCGAGATCGTGTGCTCGCCCGTGTGCCATCCGGCGATCTCGCGCAGCGGCATCCGGCGGGTGCGCACCTCCTGGCGGGCCCGCTCCCCGGTGAACCAGGCCAGCAGCTCCGCGTCGCTGGACAGGGCCCGCGGCGCGGACGAGGGGAACGGCGCGCTCGCCAGCACCGTACGGGCGTCCATGTTCACCACGTTGTCCAGGCGCAGCAGCCGGGCCAGCTGGCCCAGGGTCAGCCAGCAGAACGCGTCGTCGACGGCGACGTCCACGTCCGCGCCCACCTCGACGATCATGTTGCGGTTGCGTTTGCGGTAGAACCACGCCCCGTGCTCGGACTGCAGCACGTCGGTGAGGACCTGCCCGGGCGGCGGCGACAGGAAGTGCTCCAGGTACTTCACCGCCGAACCGCCGTGCGCCTGCGTGTAGTTGCTGCGGGTGGCCTGCACGGTGGGTGAGAGCTGGACCAGGTTCGGGTTGCCGGGCTCCATCTTGGCCTGCATCAAAAAGTGCAGGACGCCGTCGAACTCCTTGGCGAGGATGCCCAGGATGCCGATCTCCGGCTGCACGATGATCGGCTGCTGCCAGGTGCCGTCCGGGCCGTCGGCGTGCAGGCCCTCGATGGTGAAGAACCTGCCGCTGCTGTGGTGGAGGTTGCCGGTGCGCGGCGCGAACGACCAGTGCTCCAGCTCGGCGAACGGGATCCGGCGCACCACCGCCCCGCCGGCGCGGCGGTGCGCCGCCAGCCAGCCGGGCACGGCGGCGGTGGCGGTGTGCGAGCCCTCGGGCGCGGCGGCCGAGCGGGCCAGCCGGTCGGCGACGGCCGGCGCGGTGCGCGCGACGAGCACGGCCGGGGCGCTCACGGGCGCTCACCGCCGTCCTTGACGGGCTTCCACCACTGCGGGTTGTCGCGGTACCAGGCCACGGTGGCGGCCAGCCCGTCCTCGAAGCCGGTCAGCGGCCGGTGGCCCAGCTCGCGCTCGATGCGGCCCTGGTCCAGCGCGTAGCGCCGGTCGTGGCCCTTGCGGTCGCTGACGTGCCGGATCATCTCCGGTCCGGCGCCGCACAGGGCGGCGATCCGGTGGGCGAGGGCCAGGTTGGGCACGGCCGTGCCCGCGCCGATGTTGTAGACCTCGCCGGCCCGGCCCCGGGTCAGCACCTGGTGCACGGCCCGGCAGTGGTCGTCCACGTGCAGCCACTCGCGCACCTGCCCGCCGTCCCCGTAGACCGGGACGGGCCGGCCCTCCAGGAGGTGGGTGACGGCCAGCGGGATGAACTTCTCCGGGTGCTGGTAGGGGCCGTAGTTGTTGGAGCAGCGGGTCACCGACACATCGAGGCCGTGGGTGCGCACGTAGGCCAGCGCGATCAGGTCGGAGGCGGCCTTGGCGGCGGCGTAGGGGGAGTTGGGCAGCAGCGGCGACTGCTCGGTCCACACCCCTTCCTCGATCGAGCCGTACACCTCGTCGGTGGAGATGTGGACCACGCGGCCCACCCGTGCGGCCAGGCAGCCCTCCAGCAGCGCCTGCGTGCCCTCCACGTTGGTGCGCACGAAGGCCGCGCCGCTGGCGATGGACCGGTCGACGTGGCTCTCCGCGGCGAAGTGCACCACCGCGTCCTGGCCCGCCAGGACCTCGGCCAGCAGCGGGCGGTCGAGGATGTCGCCGTGCACGAAGCCGAGCCGGGGATGGGCCGCGGGCAGGTTGTCCCGGTTGCCCGCGTAGGTCAGCGCGTCCAGGACCGTCACCTGCGCGTCCTGGGCCCCCGCGTATCCGCCGTCGAGCAGGGTCCGTACGTAGTGGGAGCCGATGAATCCGGCTCCTCCGGTGACAAGGATTCTCATGCGGCCACGTCCCGGACCGAATTCCACGCTCGCAGCATGCTCGTTCCCATTTCCATGAGGGCGGACAGGGCAGGTACACCGCGAGAGTGCTGCGACACGCTCGAAGCCTCCTCGATGTGTGCTCGAGGAGGCTGCGAGGAATCGCGCCGGGGGCGCGGCGCCGCTCAGGCGTCCTGGATCAGCCCCAGGACGTTGTCGTCGAGGTCGGTGACCGTGGCCACCCGGCGGCCGCCGCCCACCTCGGTGGCGGGGCTCTTGACCGTCGCGCCCGCCGCCGTCAGCTCCGCCAGCTTCGCCTCGATGTCGGGCACGTGCAGATAGGCCACCGGCGAGGTGAAGTCCTGGGCGCCCGCCGGCACCAGGCCGATGTGCTGGCCGGCCAGGTCGAAGCCGACGTAGTACTCCGAATCCGTCTGCGGCTCGATACCGAGCAGCGCGGCATAGACCTTCCTGGACGCGGCCACGTCCGCGACGGGATGCAGCACGGTCTTGATTCCCTGAATGGCGGTGTCGGCCATTTTCAGCTCCTGAAGGGGGGTCGGTTTTCCTTTCCGGATGCTAGGGAATGCGCGGGCCGCGAAGCATCTCCGCACCCTCCGGCTCCAGTGGGTTTCCAGCCACTCTTGACCAGGGCTGGAGAGCCGATTGCCAGTCTGCGAGTGGCTGAATTCAGGAGGGGAATCACGTGAAGAAGCTCGTATGGACCACCGCGGTGGCGGTGGCCGGTCTCATGGCCACGGCGCTGGCTCCGGCCGCCGTGGCCCAGCAGACGGCCAAGAAGCCGCTCACCGCAAGCGTGGCCTGGACCCCGTGTCCGGACACCGACCCGATCCTCGGCGCCATGCTCAAGGGCCTGGACTGCGGCTCGGTGCAGGTGCCGCTCGACTACTCCGAGCCCGACGGCACCAAGATCAGCCTCGCGCTCACCCGGGCCAGGCACACCGTGGCCGACAGCGCCTACCAGGGCGTCGTGATTCTCAACCGCGGCCAGTGGCCCGGCGGTATCGGCCGCGACCTGCCCACCCGCTACGCCCAGGGCACCACCGGCCTCGCCAAGGACGTCGGCGCCGCCTACGACTGGATCGGCTTCGACCCGCGCGGCGTCGGCGCCAGCGAGCCGGCCGTCGTCTGCGACAGCTCCTACGTCTACCCCGGGCACGCCCAGCCCTCCCCGGTGCCCGCCGACGCGGCCGCCGAGCAGGAGTGGGTGGACCGCGCCCGCGCCTACGCCCAGAGCTGCGGGGACGCCTACGGCGACACGCTCAACCACCTGACCACGAAGGACGCGGCCCGCGACCTGGACCGCATGCGGATCGCGCTCGGCCAGAAGAAGATCACCTACTTCGGCACCGACTGGGGCACCTACCTGGGGTCCGTCTACGCCTCGATGTACCCCAACCGGGTCCAGCGGATGATCCTCGACAGCGTGGTCAAGCCCAGCGGCACCTGGTACCAGAACAACCTCGACAAGAACGCCACCTCGGAGCAGAACGCGAAGATCTTCTTCGCCTGGGTGGCCAAGTACGACTCCGTCTACCACCTGGGCACCACCGCCGCCGCCGTCGAGGCGCGCTACTACCAGGGCCAGGACGCGCTCGCCGCGGCCCCGCTCGACGGCAAGATCGGACCCGCCGAGTGGGCCGACGTCTTCGAGCCCGTGGTCTACCGCAGCTGGACCTGGCTCTCCCGGGCCCAGATCCTGTCCGACTTCGTGGTCCGCAACAATCCCGCCTCGCTGCGCGCCAACTACTCCGACCCCGCCTTCCCGCACCAGAACCGGCACGCGATGACCAACGCCGTGCAGTGCACGGACGCCGCACAGCCGACCAACTGGAAGCGCTGGCACACCGACTACTCCCGCCAGTACGCCGCCGGTGACCGCTTTTTGACCTGGACCAACGCCTGGTACAACGCGCCGTGCGCGTTCTGGCCGGTCAAGGCGAAGAAGCGGCCGGCCGTCGGCGACTCCTCGGTGAACGTGCTGCTGGTGCAGCCGGAGTTCGACACCGCCCACGGCACCGCGGGCGCCGTCGAGACGCACCGCCTGTTCCCCAACTCCCGGCTGGTGCTGGAGCAGGGCGGCCACAACGTCGGCGCGGCGCTGTCCGCCAACAACAACACCTGCCTGAACACCTACGTCGGTGACTACCTGCGCGACGGCACCCGCCCGGCCCGGACCAAGGGCGTCGACGCCACCTGCCAGGCGGCCGCCGACCCGGTGCCGCCCACCCCCCTTTTTTTTTGCCGCGGGGTCAGACCAGGGCCGGCACCGCCCGCTCGCTGCGGGCACCGGCCAGCTGCGACAGCTGCCCCACCAGGTCGTTGGGCGAGGGCATGGCGAGCACCTGCCGGCGCAGCCGCTGCGCCCGGTGGCGCACCTCGCCGTCCTCCAGCAGCCGCACCAGCGCGGCACGCACCGCCTGCCCGGTGACCTCCTGCGGCTTCATCGACAGCCCCGCCCCCGACCGCTCCAGGCAGCGCAGCTTCAGCGGCACGTCGAAGGCGCGGCTGACCAGCAGCTGGGGCACACCGTGCCGCAGCGCGCAGCCGAACGACCAGGTCCCGCCGTGGTGCACCATGGCCGCGCACGTCGGCAGCACCTCCGACAACGGCACCGTGTCGACCAGGCGGGTGTTGGCCGGCACCGCGCGCAGGTCCCGCTGGGACTGCGGCGGCAGCGCCAGCACCAGCTCGATGTCGAGGTCGGCCACCGAGTCGAGGATCTCCTGGAGCCGCTCCACGGGTAGCAGTTGCCGCACGGGCCCGTCGTTCACCGAGTCGCCGAAGGTCATCAGCACCCGGGGGGCGCGGGGCGGCTCGGAGATCCACTGCGGGACCTGCGCCGGCCCGTTGTAGGGCACGAACTGCATGGGCAGCGTGGTGGGACGCGCATCGGGGCGGAACGCCTCGGGCAGCGGGTCGATGGTGAACTGGCCGTTGACGAGGTCCTCGGAGAACTCCAGGCCGAACCGGTCGGTCCACCCCTCGAGCCAGTCGCGCAGCCGGTCGGTGCGCTCGTGCGGCGGCTGGGCGGCCTGCGCGTGCAGGAAGTCCTCCCGCATCCGGGAGTAGACGTCGACGGAGTACAGCACGCGGGCGTGGGCGGCCCCCACGGCCTCGGCGGCGACCGCCCCGGCGAACGCCTTCGCCCCCCACAGCACCAGATCGGGTTGCCACTGGCGGGCGAAGGCGACCAGGTCCTCCATCATCGAGTCGTTGGACCGCCTGGCCTGGGGCAGGACGAGATCGTCGAAGACCCGGTTGACCTGCTCCCAGCTCAGCCGCTCGCGGTCGGGCCCGATCTGGAACAGCGGATCGAGCCCGTCCTGCGGTGAACTCCCGCCGCGCGGGGCGGGCTTGCTGCGGTCGCGTTCCCGGCGCACCTGCGGGCTCTCGCCCGGGCCCACGGGCAGCCCCGTCAGGCCCGCCCCGGTGACGGCGTCCATCAGGTCCGGCCAGGCCGCCACGCGCACCTGGTGGCCGGCGGTCTGCAGCGACCAGGCGAGCGGCACCATGTTGAACAGGTGGGTCTTAAACGGAAACGGCACGATGAGAACCCGCACGACGGATCTCCTTCGGTTGATCAGTGGGGGGTGTCGCACCGGTGCGCCCCAGCGGGTGTCCCGGCCCTTCCCATCCTGATCACCCGCCGGTGACGGATCTTCTCCAGACGTGCCGCGTTGATCCCGTCGCGGCCGTCACCGCACACGTGACCACCGCGACCACCAGCGCCGTCGCCGTCGCCCCGGCCAGATCGCACAGCGCGCCGAGCACCAGGATCGACACCGCCACCCCCGACGGCATGAGGGTGGCCCGCAGCGTCACCACCGAGGGCAGCTCGGCGGCCGAGGCACGCGCCAGCAGCCGGTTGTTGAAGTGCACGAAGGCCAGCTCGAACAGGACCAGGAACAGCGCGTACGACGCCAGGGTCGCCGCCGTGCGCCCGGCCAGCAGCGCGGCCAGCAGCGGCGGCATGGGCAGCAGCGACCACGCGGCGGAGGGAACCCGCGCCAGATGGCGCTGGGCGGGCAGCGCGGCGAGCGAGCCGGCGAAGACGGCCACCGAGGACACCGCCACGAACAGCCCGACCAGCCGGGCGCCCCCGTGCAGCACCGTCAGCGGGATCACGGTCACCGCGACGGTGTGGAACCCCTGCCAGAAGGCGACCAGGAGGAAACGCGCGAACAGCCGGCGCAGCACCGGGTCGTCGACGTGCAGCCGGGCCGCGGCCGGCGCGCCGGCGCCGGCCTCCCGCGGATCGGCGGGCGAGGCGGGCAGCGCCCACGCCAGCAGCGCGGACAGCGCCAGGGCGGCGGCGCTCACGGCGATCAGCCCGCGCAGCCCGAGCGCCGCCGCGGCGGGCCCGGCGAGCGCCGCGCCCAGGCTCAGCCCGGTCAGCTTGCCGATCTCGGCCAGGGTGTTGGCGCGCTCCAGACGGGCGGGCGCGACGCTCTTGCGCAGCACCACCGACGTGGCGGAGCGGGTGAGCGCCTCACCGAAACCGCGCAGGACGACCAGGCAGGCGGCGACCGCGGTCAGGGCGGCGCCCGGAACAGCCAGCGCCGACGCGGTCAGCACCAGGCTCGCCGCCTCCGCGGCCCGCACCAGACGCTCGGGCGCCCGCCGGGCCAGCAGCCTGTTCAGCGGGGCCGCCAGGAACAGCGCCGGCAGCCACGGGGCGCTGAGCACCGCACCGGCCAGCAGCCCCGAACCGGTGGCCTCCCCGACCCGGGTGGACAGGCTCACCAGCAGCAGAAAACTCCCGCCCGCATTGATGAAAAGCAGCACGGGAGTGTAATGCGCGGACCGGCGTCCCACTGCAAAAGAATTCATGTACGACCTCCTCCGGAAAAGAGAGGGTCGCAGGCGTGAATGGATTTCAGCGAACAGCCTCGGAGTCTATCGTGAACACATGACAGAAAATACTGGGGAAAAGCGGTGCATCGTCATGGTCGATGCCTATGCCGCCGTGGGAGAGCTCGTCCGGAAATTCCGTGAACAAGGATGTTCGGTGGTGCGGGTACAAAGTACCCGAGACATACCGTTCGTGTATCGCTCGTCGGCATACGCACCCGACGACTTCATCGACGACATCGTGCACGACGGCGACCTGGACGCGACCGTGGCCGCGGTGGCCGCCCACGCGCCCGTGGCCGTCGTCGCCGGCGGCGAGGTGGGCGTGGAGTTCGCCGACCTGCTCGCCGAACGGCTGCACCTGCCGGGCAACCCCACGGCCCTGAGCGCGGCCCGCCGCGACAAGCACCTCATGATCGAGACGGTGCGGGCGGCCGGCCTGCGCGCCGCCCGCCAGCTGCGGGTGTCCGACGCCGGCGAGCTCGCCGACTGGCACCGCGGCCTCGCCGGCCGCATCGTCGTCAAACCCCTGCGCAGCGCGGGCAGCCAGGGCGTCCACTTCTGCGACACCCCCGAGCAGTCCGCCGCCGCCTACCACGCGCTCAACCAGGACCTCGACGTCTTCTCGCAGGCCAACCGGGGAGCCGTGGCCCAGGAGTACCTCCCCGGCACCGAGTACATGGTCAACACCGTCAGCCGGGACGGCCGGCACCACCTGTGCGACATCTGGCGCACCGGCCGGGTCAGCGCCAACGGGATCGTCGACCTGTGCGACGCCCTGTGCCTGATCGACTCCGCGAGCCGGGAGACGGCCGCCCTGCGGGACTACGCCTTCCGCGTCCTGGACGCGCTCGGCATCGTCCACGGCCCCGCGCACGTGGAGATCCGGCTCACCCCCGCCGGGCCGAGCCTGGTCGAGATCGGCGCCCGGATCGCCGGCGGCGGCATCCCCGCGGCCGCCTCCACCGCCATCGGCGAGTCCCAGCTGGAGTGGACGGTCGACGCCTACCTCGACCCGGACCGCTTCCACGCCCGGGCCGGCACGCCCTACACGGTCCGCCGGTTCTGCGCGATCGCCGGCATGGTCTCGCCCGTGCGCGGGGTGCTCGGCGCCTACCGGGGCATCGAGGAGATCGAACGCCTCGAGGCGTTCCACACGCTGGCCACCCCGGTCCGGCCCGGGCAGGAGATCGTGCCGACCGTCGACGACCTCACCTACCCCGTGCTGGTGACCCTGCTGCACGACCTGGAGGAGGTCGTGCAGCGTGATCTCAACACCATCCGGCACCTCGACGGCGCCGCGTTCTACGCCCTCGAGCCCGCCTGACCGCGCCGTTCGACCGCGGTCCCGGCGCGGTTGAACATCAGCGCGCCGCCGGCAGCGGGACCGTGCGGGGCACCCGGTAGACGAAACTGACCGCCGTGCGCGGCTCGTCACTGGTGTTGGGCGCCGAACGGTGCAGCACCAGCCCGTCGAACAGCACGGCCGATCCCGCCTCCAGCGGCACGGCGACCGGCGGGTGCGCGCGGGGCAGGTCCGCGTCGGCGACATGCGGCTCCACCGCGTCGCGCAGCGGCGCCTGCCCCGCCGCCCGCTCGCGGTCACCGGCGTGCGCCAGCAGGCCCAGGCGGTGCGAGCCGGGCAGGAACTCCAGGCACCCGTTGCGGGCGGTGGCCCGCTCCAGGGCGATCCACACGGTCACGATGTTGTGCCGGGCCGGCTCGAAACCGGACGGCGCGAACGCCATGTCCTGGTGCCAGGGCTTGGCCGAGCCCACCACGGGCGGCTTCGCCCACAAGAAGGCGTTGACGAAGGTGCCCTCGGCGCCCGCCGCCGCGGCGACCGCCCCCCGGGCCAGCCCCATGGAGTGCTGCAGCGTCTCGAACGCGGGGACGTGCCGGTGGATGCGGTTGGCCGAGCGCAGCACCCCCGCCAGCGGCGCGTCGCCCTGCTGCCAGGCCGCCCAGCCGCCGGTCCCGGCGGCCTCCAGCACGAAGTCGTCGTCGGAGGCGGTGCGCGCGGCCGCCAGCTGCCGCAGCCGGTCCACCCCCTGCCGCAGGCCCGCCAGCGTCCCGCCCGCCGCCAGGCCCGGCAGCCGCAGGAACCCCTCCCGCTCCATGTCCCGTGCGGCGCAGTCGAGATCGAGGTCAAGCATTTCTCCTCCAAGAATGTGTGGTGCGACGGCGGACCCGCCGTGAATCTATCCGCCTCTATCACCTGATCCCGGTGTTCAGCACACGCCGGAAAACAGCCGTTGCCCGTTCATTCGGCTGCTGCGTATCGTTCCGGGGCATGCGGCCCGAAGGCTGCCCCGAGGGATGCGCAGAAAGGAGGCGAAAATGAGCGACGGCACTTTCATGGAGACCCGTGACGCCGACGAGGAGACCAGCAAGTGGTAATCCTCCGACAGTGAATCCGCCGCCCGTACGGAATTCCTTTCCGTACGGGCGGCACGTCGTCCCGAGAGGGGTTGAGATGGTAGGAAACCGCGTGGCACAGGTCATCGACATGCCGGCGGACATGCTGGTGATCGACGACTCCACCGACGACCGCTACTGGGCGTCCGTGGAACGTGTCCTGACCCTGGCCGAAGACACCGGACGCACGGACGGCGGCGTGCCGCTGCTCGCGTCCCTGAGCACCGCCCATCCCGAGTGGCCCGTGCGCGCGGGCGCCGTCCGGCTGCTGGCCGCGCACCACGCCGGGAACCCGGCGGCCGACACGGCCGTCGCCGCCGCGACCCACGACACGGTCGACTGGGTCGCCTTCACCGCACTCAAGGTGATCACCGAGCACCGCATCGCCGCGGCCGTCCCCGACCTCATCCGCATCTCGGGCTGGCCCAGCAACTTCACCCGCCCCGACTGGGCCCGCAAGCCCGTCGGCTGCGGCGCCGCCCTCACCAAGCGCGCCCTGCTCGCCGTGTTCGGCTCCCGCGACCCCGCCGAACTGCGCCGCCTGGAGGACGAGTACTTCTGCGACATGCGCGCCCGCGTCGAGGCCGCCCGCAAGCGCCCCCGCCGCACCGCCGACGTGGTCCTGGTCCCCGCCGGCCCGGCCATCATCGGCGCGAACGCCGCGCCCGACGCCTTCCGCATGGCCCAGGACGACAGCACGCTGCGCGCCGTGGACGTGCCCGCCTTCCTCATCGACCGCACCACCGTGACCAACGCCCGCTACCGCGAATTCCTCGAAGAGGTCGGCGACAGCGGCGAGTTCGACCACCCCGACCAGCCCGAGGAGCGCTCGCACCGCCCCTCGCACGGCCACGACGCCCGCTTCAACGCACCCGACCACCCCGTCGTCGGCCTCGACTGGTACGACGCCTACGCCTTCGCCAAGTGGGCCGGCGGCGCGCTGCCCAGCGAGGTCCAGTGGGAGAAGGCCGCCCGCGGCACCGACGGCCGCCGCTACCCCTGGGGCGAGACCTGGGACCCCGACCGCGTCAACTACGTCGAGCGGTCCTTCGCCGGCGAAGTCAGCGACCTGCACTCCCTGGAGGAACTGCTCGTCACGATCTCCCCCGGACAGCACCCGCCGCACCCGGTGCTGCCCGCCGACGCACTGCCGCAGGGCGCCAGCCCCTACGGAGCCCTGCAGATGTCGGGCAACGTCTGGGAGCTGACCCGCACCAACTTCTACACCGGCCAGGACATGGACCCCTTCTTCAAGGGCCGCCACCCGCTGGACTTCATGAACCGCAAGGACGCCTTCCACGTGCTGCGCGGCGGCACCTGGACCTCGCCGCCCACCTGCCTCACCACCTACTACCGGGGCAAGGACCTCATCACCGACCGGCACAACGAGATCGGCTTCCGCTGCGTGTACGAGACGAGCCTGTGATGCGCCTGACCTCGCTGGGCCACGCCGCCGTCCTCGTCGAGACCGGCCGCGAACGCATCCTGTTCGACCCCTGGCTCACCCAGCGCCTCGACCGGTTCTGGGAACACCACCCGCCGCTCACCGACGACCTGGTGCGCGCCGTCCTGGACGACGGCGTGGACTACGTGGTCCTCAGCCACCACCACTTCGACCACCACCACTTCCCCTCGCTGCAGCGCCTCGTGGACGGCGCGGACGTCGACTTCGACGACAGCCCCCGCCAGAGCACCGGCGTCACCTGCATCTACCCCGCCGGACCGGTCCCGCCCCGGCTGACCGCCTCGGGCCTGGGACACCAGGCCATCGCCTGGACCCTGCGCCGCCTCGGCTTCGAGCGGCTGCACCCCGTCACCCCCGGCGACACCCTCACCCTGGGCGGCGCCCGCCTGCGCACCTTCCCCTCCGCCGTCCCCTTCCCCGAGATGAGCGTCCTCGTCGAGACCGACGACGCCTCGGTCATGCTGTGCGGGGACGCCCTGCTGCACGAGACGACGGCGGCCGCCTTCCGCGACGACGCCCTGCGCCCGGACGCCGCCCTCGTCCCCGCACACAGCGTCTCCCCGCCCGGCGTCCTGACCGAACGCCGCCCGCTGGGCGACCCGGCCGCCGTCCTCGCCCGCGCCACGGCCACCTTCGACGCCTACGTCGAGGCGATCCCCGCGGCCGTGACGATCCCGTCCTCCTTCGGCTGGCGGGTGCGCGGCGACGGCGAGCGCGACTACTCCTGGTGCAACCGCACCATGTTCCCCCTCACCCCCGTCCAGGCCGCCCGCCGCCTGGCCGAACGGGGCCGCGACGCCCTGCTGTGGGGCCCCGGCCAGGTCCTGGAGATCGCCGACGGCAGGACGGCCCTCGTCGACGGGCCGGCCACCCCCGACGCCTACGACTTCGACGAGGTCTACGCCCAGGTGACCCTCGACCCCGCCACCCCCGTCCCGCCCTTCGACGCCACCGCCGACCGCTTCGGCGAGCAGACCCGCACCGCCCCGGAACTCCTGGGCGACCTGCTGGAGCGCCTGGTCGCCACCGACTACTGGTACCGGGCGCTGGACGACGGCGCCGGACGCCACGTCATCTCCCTCGCCGAGCCCGGCACCGGCGAGCACTCCCACCTCCTCGACCCCGTCACCGGCCGCGTCACCCCCCTGGGCCCCGGACCCGCCCGCAGCCACCTCACCGGCGCGGAGAGCTGGACCGAGATCGCCGCGAGCACCCTGGAGGCCCTGCTCACCGGCGAGCTGCTGTTCGGCAGCTCCTTCGGCCTGTGGGCCAGCAACGGCCTGCTGCTGTCGGCGGTCTTCCACCACCCGTCCTTCTACACCCGCCACGTGGAACGCGCCCTGAAGGAGGCGAACACCCCGTGAGCGAACCGCTCGTGCTCGACCACACCAGCCGCTGCCTGCGCGACAACCCCCTCGGCGACCCCCACCGCCGCCGCATCGAGGTGCACCTGCCGCCCGGCTACGACGGCGTGCGCCGCTTCCCCACCGTCTACTGGCTGCCCGGCTTCGGCGCCCACCCCAGCCTCACCCACCGCCCGCTCGCCTTCGGCGCGTCCGTCGCCGACCGCCTGCACCGGGCGATGAGCCAGGGCCGCATCCCGCCCGCCCTGCTCGTGGTCCCCGACGCCACCACCGCCTACGGCGGCTCGCAGTACATCGACTCCGCCGCCAGCGGCCGCTACGCCGAGCACCTCACCGAGGTCGTCACCGAGGTCGACCGCCGCCTGCGCACCCTGCCCGACCCCGCCTGGCGGGCCGTCGGCGGCAAGTCCAGCGGCGGCTACGGCGCCCTCGTGGCCGGCATGACCTCCCCGCTGTTCTCCGCCGTCGTCGCCTGCTCGCCCGACGCCGGCTTCGAACACTGCTACCTGCCCCTGCTGCCCGGCACCCTCGACACCGTCCGGGCCGCCGGCGGCATCGACGCCCTCCTCGCCCGCCGCGACAGCGGCCCCCACGACGTCCCCTTCATGGTCGCCATGAGCATCATCGCGATGGGCATGTGCTACGCCGACACCCCCGGCATCACCCCGGCCGACGCCCTGCCGTGCGACCCGGTCACCGGCCGCTTCCGCGACGACGTCTGGCAGCGCTGGCTCACCCACGACCCGGTCCGCACCGCCGCCGCCCACACCGGCCCGCTGCGCGCACTGAGCCTGCTGCACCTGACCGTCGGCGAACGCGACGACTACGGCATGCACTGGGGCGCCCGCGCCCTGCACGCCACCCTCGACGCGGCCGCCGTCCCCCACACCTACCGCGAGCACGAGGGCGGACACCACGGCATCGAGCACGTCTTCACCGACGCCCTGTCCCGGCTGCGGCAGGTGTGGGGATCGGAGCGTGCCGCATGTGCGGGATAGCGGGCTTCATCAGCTTCGACGGACGACGCGACCCGCAGTGGCTCGACGCGCTGGGCCGCACCATGACCGCGGCCATGTCCCACCGCGGCGAGAGCGCCTGCACCCCCTACGTGTCGCCGTGCGGCACCGTCATGCTCTGCGCCACCCGCCTGGCCGTGCGCGACCGCACCCCCGCGGGCGACCAGCCCATGAAGGACCCCTCCGGCCGCGTGGTGCTCGTGCACAACGGCGAGGTCTACGGCTCCCGTTCACCCCGGCCGCCGCTGTGGCCGCGCCGCACCACCTGCGACACCGAGTTCGTGCTCCAGGAGGTCTGCCGCACGAGCGACCCCGGCGCCGCCCTGCGCCCCCTGTCCGGCATGTTCGCCCTCGCCTGGCACGACACCGCCACCGGCCAGGTGGTGCTCGCCCGCGACCACTTCGGCGTCAAACCCCTCCTGTACGCCCGCGTCGACGGCGGCCTGCTCTTCGCCTCGGAGGCCGGGGTGCTGCTGGCCACCGGCCTGATCACCCCCGAGGTCGACCCGCAGGAGTTCATCCTGCGCTCCTTCATCCGCATGGACGCCGCCGACGACCACACCTGGCTGCGCGGCATCCGCTCCCTGCAGCCCGCCGAATACCTCGTCGTCGACGCGCCCCGCACCCGCCTCAGCCGCTACTGGCAGCCCGGAGCCGTCGACGACCCCGTCGAACCCGAGGAGATCAGGGCCGCCTTCGACCACGCGATCGCCGAACGGGCCGTCTCCGACGTCCCGCGCGCCGCCGTGCTCAGCGGCGGCGTCGACAGCACCGCCGCCGTGGCCGGCCTCACCGCCCGCGGCGTCCCCCTGAGCGGCTACGTCCTGCGCTACCAGGACGGCATCGGGGGATCGGGCGACGACGTCACCCACGCGACGGAGGTCGCCCAGCGCCTCGGCATCCCCCTGACCGTCTGCGACCTCGGCAGCCACACCGCGGCCGACCTCGTCCCCGTCCTGCCCACCCGCCTCATGCGCCCCCTGCTGCACGGCGCGGAGCTGGCCATGCACCACCTGTACCGGGCCATCGCCGCCGACGGCAACGTGGTCGTCTACTCCGGGCACGGCGCCGACGAACTGTGGGGCTACCAGGCAGGCCGCTACTTCCCCGTCGTGGACCCCTACGCCCCCACCTACATCCACGGCCGCCACTACCTCACCCACCGCCTGCACGCCGACGAACGCCCCGTGTGGGCCAGGCTGACGACCTGGCTGGCCGGCCACCTCGACGTCGACATGGGCGCCGTGACGGACCTGGTGTGGGAACGCACCATGGACGAGTACCGCAACCTCAAGACCGCCTCGCCGCTCAAACGCGGCCGGCACCACCTCCTGCGCCGCTTCCTCGTCTACGTCAACGACATGGTCGACGCCACCTCCGCCACCTTCACGCTGGAGGACCGGCCCGTCTTCCAGGACGTGGCCCTGGCCGAACTCGCCTTCCGCTGCCCCGAACACATCAAGGACACCGGCGAAGGCGGCAGCCACAAGGCCCTGCTCAAGAGCGCCCTGGCCGACCTGCTGCCCGCCTCGGTGCGCGAGCGCCGCAAGCAGGGCTTCCCCGCCCCCACCGACCCCGACTACCTCAAACAGCTGGCCGCACTCGCCGACGGCCTCGGCACCCCCTTCGGCGGGCCGCCGCCGCCCCCCGCCCTGCGCGCCGAACTCGGCGTCGGCGAATGGATGTTCCTCGCGTCCTCCTCCGCCTGGCTCGCGCACCTGACGGACCTCACAACCCACCCCAGGAGTCACGGTGAGCACCTCTCTCGTCCCCAAGTGGCACTGGCACGCCCTGGACAGCGCGGACCGGCTTGACCCCGTCCCGCCCCCGCTCGCCGAGCACCGCGCCCAGGACGGCTGCAACTTCGTCGTGTGGCGGCCCACCCGGCTGCCGGCCGGCTGCGACACCAGCACCGGCACCCTGCGCCGCGAAGCACCCCCCGGCCGGGTCGAGGCCGCCGGCCGCACCCCCTGGAGCGACGCCAACCCCGCCTGCTACCGCACGGAGATCAGCGGCGCCGGCCGCCGGCTGCGCCTCAAACAGTTCCTCTACGACTGGGCGTTCCCCGCGGTGGACCAGCCCTGCCTGTGGGGCAGCGCCACCCGGCCCGTACCGTTCGGCGCCCACCGCGTGGTCTGGCTGGGCACCGACTACCTCGGACACCGGGCCGCCAGCGCCCGCATGGCCCGCACCACCGTCGAACTGTCCGTGCTCGAGGGCGAGTTCACCGACGACGAGCTGGTCGGCCTGTACGCGGCACTGCGGCCCGCCGTGCCCGCCGCCGTGCCCCGCGTCCTGGCCACTCCCTTCGCCGACCTCAGCTACTGGGCGCGCCACCGCCCCGCCCCGGTCGCGGTGCCCACCGGAGTCTTCGCCTTCCAGCGCCGCGGCCGCACCCCCGAGGACACGTGGATCGACAGCGACGAGCTCGACGCCTTCCTGACCGGCCGGGGCCTGCCGGTGACCGTCGGCGCCTTCCGCGCCGACAGCGCCGCCCTGTTCGGCGACCGCCGCCCCGCCGCCGAACTCGACGTCGTCTACAGCGCACCCGACGGCGCCGAACTGCGCCTGACCGCCCAGGCCGAGGGCGCCGGCCGCCTCACCCTGCCCCCCGTACGCGACAAGCACCCGGCCCTGCACGAGGTCCACGACCTCGACGGCCGCCCGGTCCATCTCGGCTACGTCCACGCCGGGTTCGGCGCCTGCGACGCCTGGTGGCACCACCCCGGCCAGGGCGTCCTGCGCCTGCTGTCCAGCGCCGGCCCGGACCTGGGACGCGACGCCTTCGTGCGCCTGCTCACCGCACTGGACGCCGCCCTGCGCCCGCCCCACGACGCCGGGACACCGCAATGAACGGGCCGCCCACCGGCCCCCGGGACAGGCCGTGACGCCCCGCCCCGACGGCCGCTGCGACTTCCGCAGCGACACCCGCACCCTGCCCGACGCGCACATGCGCGCGGCCCTGGCACAGGCCGAGGTCGGCGACGACGTCTACGGCGACGACCCCACGGTCGCCCTGCTCGAGGAACGCGCCGCCCGCCTGCTGGGCGTCGAGGCCGCACTGCTGACCCCGACCACCACGATGGCGAACCTGCTCGGCCCGCTCGCCGTGGCCGCACCGCCCGGCTCGCCCCCGCCACGGGTCGTCGTCGGCACCGACACCCACATGGCGTTCCTCGAGGGCGACGGGCTGCGCCGCTTCGGCGCCGTCGACCTGGTGCCCGTCGCCCAGCGCGCCGACGGACTGCCCGACCTCGACCGCCTCGACGCCCTGCTCGCCCGGCCCTGCCCCGCACCCACCGTCGTGTGCGTGGAGAACACCTGCATGATGCGCGCGGGCAACGCCCTGGACGCCGACGCGACCCGCGCCGTCGCCGACCTCGCCCACCGCCACGGGGCCCGCCTCCACCTGGACGGCGCACGCCTGGCCAACGCGGCCACCGCCTGGGACACGACGTGCGCGGCGCTCGCCGCCCCCGCCGACAGCGTGGCGTTCTCCCTGTCGAAAGGGCTCGGCGCGCCCATCGGCGCCGTCCTGGGCGCGAGCGGTGCCACCATCGCCGCCGCCCGGCGGCTGCGCACCTGGCTGGGCGGCTCCCTGCACCAGGCCGGCATCGTCGCCGCGCCCGCCCTCATCGCCCTGGAGCGCCGCACCGACCTGGCCCGCGACCACCGCCACGCCGCCGCGCTCGCCGCGGGCGCGGCCGGGGTGGCGGGGGTGCGGGTGCTGCACGCGCCGCGCCCGACCAACATGGTCATGGCGCGCGTGGCCGCACTGGACGCACCGACGTGCGCGGACCGTCTGGCCCGGCGGGGCGTGCGAGTGCTCGCCCTGCCCGACGGACACGTCCGCTTCGCCGTGCACCGTGAACACGACATGATCGACGTGGCCCGGGCCGTGGAGGCCCTGGCCGCCGTCGCGGCGCAGCACCACCGCGCGCCCCACGGAGCGAACTCGACCGTTTTGGAGGAGACATGACGAAGACGCCCCCGCGCGAGCTCGCGCAGCGGCTGCGCGACACCCGGGCCCGGCTGGAGAACGACGTCGACCTGTGGGTTGCCAGCGCCGGCGAGCAGGGGCAGGTCCACCTGATCCCGCTGTCCTACCTGTGGGACGGCGCCGCGCTGATCGTCTCCACCCCGCAGACCTCCGTCACCGGCCGCAACCTGCTCGCCGAACCCCGGGTGCGTATCGGCCTGGGGCCCACCCGCGACGTCGTCCTCATCGACGGCGACGCGGCACCGGCCGAGGTGGCCGAACTGGGGGAGAAGACCGCCGACGCCTTCGCCGCCAAGACGGGCTTCGACCCGCGCCTGGAGACCGACGCGCCCTACCAGTACTTCCGCATCGTGCCGCGCCGCATCCAGGCGTGGCGGGAGTCCAACGAGCTGGCCGGGCGCACCCTCATGCGCGACGGCGCCTGGCTCGCCTGAGGTCCAGTCGTTCTTGACCGGAGCTGAAGAGCGCTTTGACAGGCTGCCCATGCCACGGCGTCTGTCAACTCTGGAGGGGCGAATATGGGAGCCATGGAGGTTCCGGTCCTGATCGTGGGCGGTGGCGGATGCGGTCTGTCCGCCTCCGTCTTCCTGTCCGACCAGGGTGTCGACCACCTGCTGGTGGAGCGGCACCCGGACACATCGAGGATCCCGAAGGCGCACTATCTCAACCAGCGCTCGATGGAGATCTTCCGCCAGCACGGCATCGCCGACGACATCTTCGCCGAGGCGGCGCCCCTGGAGCTCTTCGGCAAGGTGCGCTGGCAGACCACCCTCAACGGCGACGGCCCCCTGGACCGGCGGCTGATCCACGAGATGGACGCCTTCGGCGGCGGCTCGCTGCGCGACAGCTACCAGGCCGTCTCACCCGTGCTGCCCGCCAAGCTGCCGCAGATGTGGCTGGAGCCGATCCTGCGGCGCCACGCCGAGGAGCGCAATCCCGGCCGGATCCTCTTCCACACGGAGGTCACGGAGTTCTCCGACGAGGGCGACCACGTCCGCGTGACGCTGCGCGACCTCGACAGCGGTGAACTGACCACGGTGCGCACCCAGTACCTCATCGGGGCCGACGCGGGCCGCATGGTCGGCCCCGCGGTCGGCATCCAGATGCAGGGGCCGCCCGGACTGGTCAACACGACCACCGCGTACTTCTCGGCCGACCTGTCGCAGTGGTGGGAGGAAGGCACCCTCATCACGCACTACCTGAGCCCGGACGACCCCGACCTGTCCAGCAACCTGATCGAGATGGGGCCCAGCTGGGGCAAGGCCTGCGAGCAGTGGGGCCTGCACTTCGCCCCCGGCCCGCCCGGACGCTGGGACGCCGAGAGCGTCATACCCCGCATCCGTGAACTGCTGGGCCTGCCCGATCTGGAGGTGACCGTGCACAAGGTCACCGACTGGGTCGTCCACGCCCACCTCGCCGACCGCTACCGGGTGGGGCGCGTACTGATCGCCGGCGACGCCGCGCACAAGCAGCCGCCCGCCGTGGGCCTGGGCCTGAACACGGGCATCCAGGACGCCCACAACCTCGCCTGGAAGCTCGGCGCGGTCGTCTCCGGCCTCGCCCCCGACTCGCTGATCGACACCTACGAGGCCGAACGCCGGCCCGTCGGACGGGAGAACGTCGACTGGGCGACCTCCGCGGCCGGCCACCACCAGGCGGTGATGGACGCCATCGGCGTCGGCCACAACATCCCCGCCGGCCGCCGCCGCCCGCGCATGGAGACCCTCTTCGAGACCTCGCCGATGGGGGACACCGTGCGCGCCCGCGCCCAGGAGATGTTCCACACCCACCGCGGCGGCTGTCAGGCCCTCGACATGGAGGTCGGCTTCGCCTACGAGGCGGGCGCCGTCATCGGCGACGGCACACCGCGCCCCGAGCGGGTCCCGATGCGCAACGAGCACCAGCCGACGACCCGTCCCGGACACCGGCTGCCGCACGCCTGGCTCACCCGCGACGGCGAGCGGCTGTCCACCCAGGACCTCACCGGCCGGACCGGCTTCACCCTCATCACCGGGGCCGGGGGCGCCGCCTGGAGCGAGGCGGCGGCCCGGGTCGCGGAGAAGTTCTCCGTGCCCCTGCGCACCGTCGTCGTCGGCGCGGACGCCGAGTACGGCGACGACGAGGGCGGCTGGGCGGCCGTCCGGCAGATCACGGACGCCGGCGCCCTGCTGGTCCGCCCCGACCAGCACGTGGCCTGGCGCAGCACCGGCGCCGCCGCCGGCGGCGACGCGGTCAGGGAGCTGACGGACGTCTTCACCGCCCTCCTGGACCGCTGAACGCACGGCAGCCCCGCACAGAACAGTGGCCGCGCCCCCCAGGGGCACGGCCACTGTTCTGTGCGGGGCGTGCGAGGCCCGCGCGAAGCGTTCAGACGCCGGCGGTCACACCCTGCGCGGCCCGCGCGGAGGCGAGCCAGCCCAGCACCTGGTCGGCGGCCTTGCGCGCGGTGGCCATGCAGACGCCGACGCCGACACCGTCGTACAGCGCCCCGCACACGGCCAGACCGGGCTGGTCCGCGACCGCCGCGCGGATCCGCTGGACCCGGGCGGTGTGTCCGACGGTGTACTGCGGCAGGGCCTCCGCCCAGCGGCTGACCCGGGCGGCCACCGGCGGTCCGCTCACCCCGGTCGCCTCAGCCAGTTCCGCCGTGGCCAGGGCCACCAGGTCCGCGTCGTCGCGCTGCAGCAGCGCCTCCTCGCCCAGCCGTCCCAGCGAGCAGCGCACGATCTCCACGTCACCGGCCAGGTGCGGCCACTTGACGGTGGTGAAGGTGACCTCCTTGACGGCCCGGCCC
Organism: Streptomyces sp. NPDC001904; assembly: GCF_040297005.1. Lineage (NCBI taxonomy): Bacteria > Bacillati > Actinomycetota > Actinomycetes > Kitasatosporales > Streptomycetaceae > Streptomyces > Streptomyces sp. NPDC001904. Next base: position 54,585 of record NZ_JBEOYI010000028.1, read on the forward strand.
TCCACCGCCGGTACCCGGTAGGCGGAGTAGCCGCGGCCGGTCAGGCCGCCGGGGAACGCGGTGCGCGGGTAGGCGAGCGTGACCGTCGTGACGCTCGAGTAGGGGACCTCGGCCAGGGCGGAGGCCGCCGCCGAGGCGTGCGGGACGTCGGCGAGCAGCCGCGCGGCGGCGGTCGCGGGCGCGGCCATCACCACGGCGTCCGCGGCGAGTTCCTCGGCCGCGGTGCCCGAGCCGACCGTGACCCGCCAGCCGTCGCCGGCGCGCGTGAGCCGGCTGACCGGGGCGTCGGTGCGGATCGCGGCGTCCGGGGCCGCGGCCAGCACCTCGGCGACCAGGACGGGCGGCAGCGAGCCGAAGCCGCCCTCCAGGGTCGCCACGCTCACCGACGCGGGCGCCTCGCCCTCGGCCAGCCGCGGCACCAGCGCGTCGGCCGCGTCGGCCAGCGAGGCGTGCCGGGCGGCGCCCCGGGCCAGCGGGGTCAGCGTGGCCTCGAACGACAGGTCCGCGGCGCGGCCCGAGAACACACCCGCCAGGAACGGCTCGACGAGACGGTCCACGACCTCCTGGCCGAACCGGCCGCCGACGTAGTCCGCGACCGAGACGTCACCGTCGCGCTCGGACGCGGGCAGGACGAGGTCCTGCCGCGCCCGCTCGAGGCCCTCCTCGGACAGCACCCCGGACGCCGCCAGGTCGTCGATGGTGCAGGGCACACCCATGAACTGACGGGCCGGCTGCGGCCGGATCGCGCCGCGCGTCCAGATCGCCGCCGTCGTCAGCCCCGCCGGCCTGATCCGCTCGCCGAGCCCGGCGTCCTTGATCAGGTCGGTGGTCTTGCGGCGGTTCGCGTACAGCGACTCGGCGCCCTCGTCGACGGGCACGCCCGCCACGTCGGAGACCGCCAGCTTGCCGCCGATGCGCGACGATCCCTCCAGGACCGTCACCCGTACCGGCTCGTTGCGCAGACAGAACGCCGCCGCCAGTCCCGCGATGCCACCCCCGATGACGACCACATGGGGCTTTTCACTCGCCTGATCCCGTTCGGTGCCAGCCATTCCACCAGATCCTTCATGGTTAGAGACGAAGAGGCCGTCCGGCGCCGACGCACGGCGCCACGACAGGTGTTGGCAGTGTGACCGGCGGGCGTGGACCCCCGGTCGAGAGTGCCTAGGGCCGTGCGGGGGCGGGGAACCAGCGCTCGAGTGCGTGGGTGAGGTCGTCGGTGGTGCCGGGGGAGGTCCAGGCGATGTGGCCGTCGGGGCGCACGAGGACGGCGTCCAGCGCCTCGGCGCCGGTGGTGTCGGTGGTGTGGAGGGTGGCGGTGAGGTGGTCGAGGCGGTCGGGCAGTTGGTGGGGGAGGGGGGTGTCGGGTGGGGTGATGAGGAGTGCGTGTCCGGTGCGCTGGTGGTCGGCGAGGCGGGTGCGGGTGCCGTCGGCGGTGGTGAGTGCGGTGTCGGGGGACAGGCGGTAGCCGAGGAGGGGGTGGTCGCCCTTGGCGAGGTCGTAGCGGACGCCGAGATTGCTGAGCATGCCCGCCAGATGTCCCGCGGCGCCCGGGTGGGCCAGCAGCTCGCCCATCACCTCGCGCACCGGGTCCATGTCCGCACCGGTCAGGCGCAGTTCGATCGCGGCCCGTGCGTTGCGCGCCAACTGCTCGCCGACGGGGTGACGTTCGGCGTGGTAGGTGTCGAGCAGCTCCTCGCCGGCGCGGCCGGTGACCACCGCGGCCAGCTTCCAGCCCAGGTTCACCGCGTCCTGCACGCCCACGCTCAGCCCCTGTGCCATGGCCGGGGGCTGCACGTGGGCGGAGTCGCCGGCCAGGAACACCCGGCCGCTGCGGTAGGCGGCCGCGGCGCGGGAGGCATCGGTGAAGCAGCTGATCCAGCGGCACCGGCCGTGGTGGATGGACTCGCCGGTGAGCCGCTGCCAGGCGTCGGCGAGATCGTCGTAGGTGAGGGTGTCGCGGTCGCGGGGCGGCGTGCCGGCCTCGTGCACCACGACCCGGGTCACGCCGTTCTCCAGGTCCATCGCCATCACCATGCTGCCGCCGGGCAGGTCCTCCCCGATCCGCCGCTTGCGGGTCTCGACGCCGGTGACGTCGGCGGTCAGGAAGCCGCGGCTGCCCTGCGTGCCGGGGAAGTCGATGCCGGCCAGTTTGCGGACCGTGCTGCGGCCGCCGTCGCAGCCGGCCAGATAGGCGGCCTCCAGGCGCATCGGCCCACGGGGGCCGGACACCTCGACCGCGATGCCCGCGGCCGTCTCCTCCAGGGCGGTGACCTCGTGCCCGCGCAGCACCGGCACCCCGAGCTCGCCCGCCCGCTCCTCCAGCATCCGCTCGGTGCGGAACTGGGAGATGCCGCGGTGGCCGCGGTGGTCCTCGGCGAGGGCGCTCAGGTCGATCGGCACCCCGCCGAAGTGGCTGTCGGCGGGCTCGGTGCCCCCCAGCCGGTCCAGCAGCCCGCGCATGTCGAAGCACTCGGCGGTGCGCCGGGTGAAGCTCGCGCCCCGCGACTCGCGGGCCGGTTGCCCGAGGCGTTCCAGGACGACGACGTCCGCGCCGCCGAGCGCCAGTTCACCGGCGAGCATCAGGCCGACCGGCCCGGCGCCGACGACGATCACATCGCAGTTCACGTGGGTTCTCCTCATCGGTGCGGTCATCGGTCGAGGCCGCACGCGGCCACCGGCCCGCGGCCGGCGGATCGTGCGGGGGCGGGGAACCAGCGCTCGAGTGCGTGGGTGAGGTCGTCGGTGGTGCCGGGGGAGGTCCAGGCGATGTGGCCGTCGGGGCGTACGAGGACGGCGTCCAGCACCTCGGCGCCGGTGGTGTGGAGGGTGGCGGTGAGGTGGTCGAGGCGGTCGGGCAGTGGGCGGGGGAGAGGGGTGTCGGGCGGGGTGATGAGGAGCGCGTGTCCGGTGCGCTGGTGGTCGGCGAGACGGGTGCGGGTGCCGTCGGCGGTGGTGAGTGCGGTGTCGGGGGACAGGCGGCAGCCGAGGAGGGGGTGGTCGCCCTTGGCGAGGTCGTAGCGGATACCGAGTCCGCTCACGATCCCGGCCACCTGCCCGGCGGCGTCCTTGTGGGCCAGCAGTTCACCCATCACCTCGCGCACCGGATCCAGCGCGTCGTCACCGAGGTAGATCTTCTGCGCCGCACGGGCGTTCTTGACCAGGTCTACGCCGACGGGGTGGCGTTCGGCGTGGTAGGTGTCGAGCAGCTCCTCGCCGGCGCGGCCGGTGACCACCGCGGCCAGCTTCCAGCCCAGGTTCACCGCGTCCTGCAGCCCGGCGCTGAGCCCCCAGGCCGCCAGCGGCGGGATTTCGTGCGCCGCGTCGCCCGCGAGGAACACCCGGCCGCGCCGGTACTCCTCCGCCAGCGCCGCCGCATTGCCGCAGGCCCACCACCACAGCGGCTTCGCCCCGTCGAGGGACTCACCCGTCAGCTGCTGCCACGCCTCGGCCACCTGCGCGAACGTGAGCGAGGCGAGGTCGGGGCGGGCGGGCAGGGCCGGATCGTGGACGACGACGCGGTAGCGGCCGGGGCCGACCGGCGTGCAGACCACCATGCGGCCGCCGGGCAGCCGCTCACCGATCGGACGCGGACGCAGGGCGATGCCCTCGATCTCGGCGGTGTACATCCCCCGGGTCGGCTCCCAGTCGCGCACCGGGATCCCGGCCAGCGCCCGGACCGTGCTGCCCGCCCCGTCACAGCCCACCACGTACCCGGCCCGCCACTGCGCGCCGCCGCCGGGCCCCTCGAGGGTGAGGAGCACCCCGTCGTCGTCCTGGTGCAGCGCGGTGACCTCCCGGCCGCGGTGCACGGGCACGCCCAGATCCGCCAGCCAGCCGGCGAGCGCCTCCTCGGTCCTGGCCTGGGAGAGCCCCAGCACGCCGCTGTGATCCTCATCGAGCATGCCGAGGTCGAACCGGACGCCGCCGAAGTGCCCCATCGGGCCCCACCGGAACTCGCCCAGCCGGTCCAGCAGTCCGCGCTGGTCCAGACACTCCGCCGCCCGCCGGTTGAAGCCCAGGGCGCGGGACTGACCGCTCGGCCCGGGCGCCCGGTCGCAGACGACGACCTCGGCGCCGCCCAGGCGCAGCTCACCGGCCAGCATCAGCCCGGCCGGTCCCGCGCCCACCACTATGACGTCAGTTCTCTTCATTTCTTCAGGCCCTCTGCGCTGCGGCAATAGTTGGCCAGGGCGAAGCTACTCAGCACAATCCCGGGCCGCAAAGAACCGCAATTCTCGAGCGCCGGTGGAGCGTTCGACCGCGGAGCGACCGTGCTTGAACGTGCCGCTGAATACTTGAGCGCGCACGATGCACCCCACACCATCGAAGGCGCGCTCCGGGATTCCTTCTCCCGGCAGCGAATTCACGCGGGCACGGGCCGGAAAAGGGAAGTGCCGCAGCTCGCGCGCCAGGCCCACCGGAAAGGAATCAGGCGTGACGGTCGAGAAGATCGCGCTCATCACGGGTGCCAACAAGGGCATCGGGTTCGCCGTGGCCCGTCAGCTGGGGGAGCGGGGGATCACCGTCGTGGTCGGCGCGCGCGACGAGGTCCTCGGCAAAGCGGCCGCCGACGCGCTGAGCGCCGACGGCATCACCGCGGTGCCGGTGCGCCTGGACGTGCGCGACGAGACGAGCGTCGCCGAGGCGGCACGCTTCGTCGAACGCCGCTACGGCCGCCTCGACATCCTGGTGAACAACGCCGGCACCGCGGGCTCGTTCACCGGCACCGCCGACCAGGCCGGCGCCGACGACCTGCGCGAGGTCTACGAGACCAACGTCTTCGGCGTGGCCACCGTGACCCGCGCCCTGCTGCCGCTGCTGCGCCGCGCCCCGGCCGGCCGCGTCGTCAACGTCTCCAGCCATGTGGGATCGCTCGCCCTCAACACCGATCCCGGCTCCCCGCTGGCGCACCTCGACATGATCGCCTACCAGTCCTCGAAGACGGCCCTCAACGCCCTCACCGTCGCCTACGCCAAGGCCCTGCGCGCCACCCCGGTCAAGGTCAACGCCGCCCTGCCCGGCGTGGTCGCCACGGACATCAACCACCACCGCGGCCCGCGCACCCCCGCACAGGGCGCCGCGATCGTCGTCCGCCTCGCCCTGCTGGACGAGGACGGACCCTCGGGCCTGAGCGTGGCCGACGAGGGCCCCGTCCCGTGGTAGCGCGCCCCGTTCCGACCGACCAGAAAGGCACGACCGTGCGACAGTTCACCGTCCAAGACCTCCAGGAGATCCTGCGCCGGTGCGCGGGCGAACCGACACAGCCCTTCGACCGGGCCCCGGACGTCACCTTCGAGCACCTCGGCTACGACTCCGTCGCCCTGCTGGAGGCGCACGGCCACATCGAACGCGACTTCGGTGTCGCGCTCTGCGACGACGAGGCCGTCGACCTCACCACCCCCCGCGAACTCGTCGACCTCGTCAACTCGTTGCTGCCCACCGAGGCGACGCCCGCCGCCTGACCCCGCACCTCTGACCGCCAAGGCCGGGCACAGCCCGGCGGGTTACCGGACATGGAGACACACAGTGACGACTGAAGGAACGATCCTGGTGCTGGGCGCCACCGGCCGGCAGGGCGGGGCGGTGGCCCGCGAACTGCTGCGCCGCGGCCGCACGGTGCACGCCCTGGTCCGCGACCCGGACAAGGAGGCGGCCCGCGCCCTGCAGCAGGCCGGCGCCGTCCTGGTCCGCGGCGACCTGGACGACGAGGCCTCCCTGGACGCGGCGATGACCGGCGTGCACGGTGTCTTCAGCGTGCAGACCTTCCGCGGCCCGGGCGGCGTCGAGGCCGAGGAACGCCAGGGCCGCGCGGTCGCCGACGCCGCCGTCCGCGCCGGGGTGAAGCACTTCGTGTACAGCTCCGTGGGCGGCGCGGACCGCGACACCCGGGTGCCGCACTTCGAGAGCAAGAACCGCATCGAGCAGTACCTGCGCACGCTGGAGTTGCCCACCACCGTGCTGCGGCCGGTGATGTTCCACGACATCCTGCTCGACATCGCGCCCCGCCCCGCCGACGGCCGGCTGGTGCTCGCCCTGTGGCTCGACCCGGCCACCCCGGTCCAGCTGATCGCCACCAGCGACATCGGCGTCTTCGCCGCGGACGCCTTCGGCGACCCCGCCCACTGGCTGGGCCGGGTCGTCGAGATCGCCGGCGACAGCCTCACCGGACCGCAGATGGCGGCCGCGTTCGAGGCGGCCTGCGGCATCCCGACCCGCTTCCACCAGCTGCCCATCGAGCCGCTGCGCGCGGCCCGCCCCGACCTGGCCAACATGTTCGACTGGTTCGAGCGCGACGGCTACCACGCCGATCTGCCCGCCCTGCGCGCCACCCGGCCCGGCCTGGTGTCCCTGCAGAGCTGGCTGCGGGAGAACTGGACCGCGCCGGTGCCGGCCGCGCCCTGAACCGCGCCCCTCAGGCGAAGATCGGATCCCGGGTCCGGGTCCGCTTGAGCTCGAAGAACCCGTCGGTGCCCGCCACGGCCAGGACGCCGTCCCACAGCCGGACGGCCGCCTCGCCGTGCGGGGCCGGCGTCACCACCGGACCGAAGAACGCCACGTCGCCCACCGCCACGACCGGGGTGCCGACATCGGTGCCCACGCGGCCGATGCCGTCGTGGTGCGAGGCCCGCACGGCCGCGTCGAACACCGACGAGCCCGCGGCGTCGGCGAGCGCGGGATCGAGACCCGCGGCGGCGAGCGCCGCCGCGTACGTGGCCCGCTCCTTGGCGGCCTTGTGCAGGTGGAAGCGGGTTCCCAGCTCGGTGTAGAGCCGGCCCAGCACCTCGGGCCCGTACCGGTGCGCAGCCGCCGCGCACACCCGCACCGGCTCCAGACGCACCGCCAGGTCCCGGTGCCAGCGCGGGGGCAGATCGCTGCGCCCCTCGTTCAGGACCGTCAGGCTCATCAGGTGCCAGCGCAGCTTCAGCGGGCGGTGCTCGGCGACCTCGAGGATCCAGCGCGAGGTCAGCCACGCCCACGGACAGGTCGGGTCGAACCAGAAGTCCACAGGGGTCGGGGTGTCGTCGCGCAACGGAGCCTCCTTGTCGCAACCGCGGGCACGGCAGAAAGCCGGCCCCAGCCGCCGACCAACGTGACAAGCCCGCCCGGAATTTGAGTGGAGCGCGGCTCGAAAATTCCCGTTCGACTGCTCAATTTCTCCGGTTGAACAGCAAAAGCAAAATTCCGGTAATTCCACAGTTGCCAGCCCGAGAAGCACAGACCTATCGTCTGGATTCCGCGAAAAGGGCGCTCCGAAAGGGAAATCATGTCTGCACTGCCCGAGGTTCGTGATCAGTCCGACTCGTACGCGCTGCTCGATCTCATCCAGGGCGCGGTGATCACCCAGGCCATCGCCGTCGTCGCCAAGCTCGGCGTCGCCGACGTCCTCGCCGACGGACCCCTGACGGCCGACGACATCGCCGCCCGGACCGGCGCGGACCCCAAGGCGACCCACCGGATCCTGCGCGCGCTGGCCGGCCACGGTGTCTTCAGCGTCCGCCCCGACGGCCGCTACGAGCAGACCCCGCTCTCCGACAAGCTGCGCGAGGACGCCGAGGACTCCATGCGCGGCTTCGCCCTGCTGATGAACCACCCGCTGCTGTGGGAGGAGTGGGGCCACCTGCTGACCACCGCCGAGACCGGCGAGCCCAACCTGCCCAAGCTGCGCGGCATGGGCGCGCTCGACTTCTTCCACGCCACGCCCGAGTTCGCGGCCGTCTTCTTCAAGGCCTTCGGCGACCTGTCCGCCTCCGAGACCGACCCGATCCTGGCCGCCTACGACTTCTCCCAGTTCGGCACGGTCGTCGACGTCATCGCCGGCCGCGGCGGACTGCTCGCGGGCATCCTCCAGCAGGCCCCGCAGACCAAGGGCATCCTGTTCGACTCCGAGATCGCCACCGTCGACACCCCGTCCCTCTTCGAGGAGAAGGGCGTCGCGGACCGCTACACCATCGAGCACGGCGGCTACCTCGACAAGCCCCCGGCCGGCGCGGACGCCTACGTCTACAAGCACATCCTCCACGACTTCTCCGAGGAGGACGCGCTCACCGCGCTGCGCAACGCCCGCGAGGCGATCGCCGACGGCGGCAAGCTGCTGGTCATCGAGTACGTGCTGCCCGAGCGCAACGACAAGCACCTCGGACACACCATCGACCTGTGGCTGATGCTCATGCTCGGCGCCCAGGACCGCACCCTGGCCGAGTACACCGACCTGTTCGCCAAGGCCGGCTTCAAGGTCACCCGCGCCGTGCCCACGCGCGCGCCCATCTCCGTCATCGAAGCCATCCCGGTCTGACCCCTCCCGGGTGCGCGCCCCACTCGCCCACCGCCGAAGACGAGCCTCAGGACAGGAACATGGATACCGACGTCATCGTTATCGGGGCAGGTCCCGCCGGGCTGACGCTCGCCGCCGAACTGCGGCTCGGCGGCGCCGAGGTCACCGTCTTCGAGCAGCGCGCCGAACGCAGCTGGGAGTCGCGCGGCATCGGCTTCACCGCCCGCGCCACCGAAGCCTTCCACCAGCGCGGCCTGCTGGAGCGCCTGGAGAACATCGAGATCACCCGCCAGGGCCACTTCGGCGGCATCCCCATCGACTACGGGGTGCTGGAGGGCTCGCACTTCGGAGTACGCGGCGCCCCCCAGTACAAGATCGAGGAAATGCTCGAGAAGCGGGCCCTCGAACTCGGCGTGCACCTGCGCCGCGGCAGCGAACTGACCGCCCTCACCGATACCGGCGACACCGTCACGGCCACCGTGCGCGGCCCGCAGGGAACCGAGGAGTGCACCGCCCGCTACCTGGTGGGCTGCGACGGCGGACGCAGCACCGTCCGCCGCCTGGCCGGCTTCGAGTTCGCCGGCTCGGACGCGACGCGGGAGATGTACCTCGCCGACGTCAAGGGCTGCGACATCAAACCGCGCATGATCGGCGAACTGCTCCCCGGCGGCATGGTGATGTCCGCGCCGCTGGAGGAGGGCTACACCCGCATCATCGTCTGCGAGAACGGCACCCGCCCCGACCGCGGCCGCGAGGTGACCTTCACCCAGGTCGCGGACGCCTGGCAGCGGCTCACCGGCGACTCCATCCACCACGGCCGGGCGCGCTGGGTGTCCAGCTTCACCGACGCCACCCGCCAGGCCACCGCCTACCGGCAGGGCCGGGTGCTGCTGGCCGGCGACGCCGCCCACATCCACCTGCCGGCCGGCGGACAGGGACTGAGCATCGGCGTGCAGGACGCCTTCAACCTCGGCTGGAAGCTGGCGGCCACCGTCCGCGGCACCGCCCCCGAGCACCTGCTCGACACCTACCACGCCGAGCGCCACCCCGTCGCGGCCCGCGTCCTGCGCACCACCCTCGCCCAGGGCACCCTCAACCTCACCGGCCGCGCGGTGGCCCCCCTGCGCACCGTGATGGCGGAACTGATCGCCCTGCCGGCCGTGGCCCGCCACCTGTCCGGCCTCGTCAGCGGCCTCGACATCCGCTACGACCTGCACGGCCCCGGCACCGAGCCCGCCGGCCACCCGCTGCTCGGACGGCGCCTGGCCGACCGTGAACTCACGCGCACCGACGGCACACCGGAGCGTGCGGCCCGGCTGCTGCACACCGCCCGCGGCGTCCTGATCACCGCCGACACCACCGGCGCCACCGCCCGCACCGCGGCCCCGTGGGCCGACCGCGTCGACGTCGTCGGCGTCGAGAACGTCCCCGCCGCACCGGACGAGAGCGCCGCAACCGAGTCGGTCCTCGTCCGCCCCGACGGCTACATCGCCTGGGCCGCACCCGACGGCGGCGACCTGACGGCGGCCCTGCGCCGCTGGTTCGGCGAGCCCGCCCGCACCGCGTGACCCACAGGAGAAAAGACATGACTGACAATCCCCGCACCGAGACCGAGCACGAAACCGTCGTCCGGGCCCCGGCCGACACCGTCTACGCCCTGATCGCCGACGTCACCACCTGGCCGCAGACGTTCCCCCCCACCGTCCACGCCGAGGTCCTCGAACGCGACGGCGACTCCGAACTGATCCGGCTGTGGGCCACCGCGAACGCAACGGCCAAGACCTGGACCTCCCGCCGCGCCCACGACCCGGCACACCGCACGGTGACGTTCCGTCAGGAACGCTCCCAGCACCCGGTCGGCACCATGGGCGGCGCCTGGATCGTGGAACCCCTCTCCGCACACACGTGCCGGGTGCGCCTGCTCCACGACTTCACCGCCGCCACCGACGACCCCGCCGACCTCGACTGGATCCAGCAGGCGGTCGACCGCAACAGCGCCTCCGAACTCGCCGCGCTCACCTCCGCCGCCGAGGCCGCCGGCACCGACGAACTGCTCACCTTCGACGACACGGTCACCGTCGAGGGCAGCGGCAAGGACGTCTACGACTTCCTCAACGAGGCACAGCTGTGGAAGGAGCGCCTGCCCCACGTGGCCCGGGTGACGCTCGACGAGGACGAACCCGGCCTGCAGATCCTGGAGATGGACACCCTCACCAAGGACGGCAGCCGCCACACCACCCGCTCGGTGCGGGTCTGCGCCGCCGCCACATCCATCGTGTACAAGCAGATCGTCCTGCCCGCCCTGATGACCCTGCACACCGGACGCTGGAGCATCGAGGACCTCGACGACGGCCGCATCGCGGTCACCTCCCGCCACACCGTGCGCATCAACACCGACAACATCGCCGCGGTCCTCGGCGCGGACGCCACCGTCGAGACCGCCCGCACCTTCGTACGCACCGCCCTGAGCGGCAACAGCCTGGCCACCCTCCACCTCGCCAAGACCCACGCCGAGGACCTGGCCGCCGGGCGCAAGCGACCGTGAGCCGGGCCCGGGCCACCGCGCCGGTCGTCATCGTCGGCGCCGGCCCCGTCGGACTGCTCCTGGCCTGCGAACTGCGACAGGCCCGGGTCGACGTCGTCGTCGTCGAACGGCTGCCCGCCGCGACGACCGAGTCCCGGGCCAGCCAACTCACCACCCTCACCGCGCAGCTGCTGCACGAGCGGGGCTTCGACGCCCTGCTCGCCGAGGCCGTCCACGAACCCCGCGCCCACTTCGGCGGCCTGGGCTTCGCCCTGGCCGACCTGCCCGGCGCCGGCGCCTACCAGGGCCACTGGAAAGTGCCCCAGTACCGCACCGAGCACCACCTCGGCCAACGCGCCGCGCAGCAAGGAGTGACCCTGCTGCGCGCCCACGAGCTGACCGGCATCCACCAGGAGCCGGACACCCTCGTGTGCACACTCAACGGACCCGCCGGACCCGTCACCCTGCGCGCCGCCTACCTGGTGGGCTGCGACGGCGCCAACAGCACCGTGCGCCGCCTGGCGGCCTTCCCCACCACCCGCACCCCGGCCACCCGGACACTGCTGCGCGCCGACATCGGCCGGCTGCACATCCGCGACCGCCGCTTCGAGCGGCTGCCCGGCGGCTTCGCGGTCGCCTCGACCCGGGCCGGCGTCACCCGGGTGATGGTCCACGCCCTCGGCACCGGCCCCCGCCCGCCCGGCACACCGCCCACCTTCGACGACGTCACCCGCACCTGGCAGCAGGTCACCGGCGAGGACATCTCCGCCGGCCACCCCCTGTGGCTCGACGCGTTCGACGACGCCAAGGGCCAGGCGGACCACTACCGCCGCGGACGGATCCTGCTCGCCGGCGACGCCGCGCACTGGCATCCCCCCGTCGGCGGCCAGGCCCTCAACCTCGGGCTGCAGGACGCCGTCGACCTCGCAGGCAAACTCGCCGCCACGGCGCAGGGCCGGGCCGACGACAGCCTCCTGGACACCTACCACGACCGGCGGCACCCCGTCGCGGCCCGCGTGCTCCACCACGTCGCGGCCCAGGAACAGCTCATGTTCGGCGGCCCGCCCGCGGAACCACTGCGGGCGGTCCTGTCCGAACTGACCGCCCTGGACCAGGTCCGCACCCATCTCACGGCGGTGGCGAGCAACCTCGACCACCAGTTTCTGCAGGTACGCAGGGGAGGCAGGGAAGACAGTGCAACACTTCGACACTGACGTCATCATCGTGGGAGCAGGACCCACCGGACTGATGCTCGCGGGCGAGCTGCGCCTGGCCGGCATCGAGGCCGTCGTCCTGGAACGGCTCACCGAGCCCATGCGCCAGTCACGGGCGCTGGGGTTCTCCGCCCGCACCATGGAGGAGTTCGGCCAGCGCGGCCTGCTCGAGCACTTCGGCGACCTGGGCGTCATACCCATCGGCCACTTCGGCGGCATGCCGCTCGACTACACCATCGTGCCCGGCGGCAACTTCGGCGTGCGCGGAGTCCCGCAGGCCCGCACCGAGTCCATCCTGCACACCTGGGCCACCGGCCACGGCGCCGAGATCCGCCGCGGCTGGCAGCTCACCGCACTGAGCACCGACGACGACGGCGTCGAGGCACGCGCCACCACCCCCGACGGCGAACGCACCCTGCGCGCCCGCTACATCGTGGGCTGCGACGGCGCCCGCAGCGCGGTGCGCACCCTGGCCGGCATCGACTTCCCCGGCTACGAGGCCACCATCGAGATGCTGATGGCCGACGTCAGCGACGTCCAGGTGCGCCTGCGCCCCACCGGCGAACTGGGCGAGGCCGGCATGGTCGTGGTCCTGCCCGTCGGACCGGACACCACCCGCGTCGTCGTCTTCGAACGCGGCGCCGGCGTCCGCCCCACCACGCAGCCGCCCACCTTCCAGGAGGTCGCCGACGCCTTCAAACGGGTCACCGGCGACGACATCCACTCCGGCACCCCGCGCTGGCTGAGCTACTTCACCGACTCCAGCCGCCAGGCCGCCCAGTACCGCGCGGGCCGCGTCTTCCTCGCCGGCGACGCCGCCCACATCCACATGCCGATCGGCGCCCAGGGCATCAGCGCCGGCGTGGGCGACGCCGTCAACCTCGGCTGGAAACTGGCCGCCACCCTCAACGGCACCGCCCCCGACGGCCTGCTCGACACCTACCACGACGAGCGCCACCCGGTCGGCGCCCGCATCCTGGCCAACACCCTCACCCAGCGCAGCCTCTACCTCGGCGGCCCCGAAATGGAACCGATGCGCGCGGTCTTCGCCGAACTCCTCGCCTACGAGGACGCACAGAAGCTGCTGGTCGGAATGGTCACCGGCCTCGACATCACCTACGGCGAGACGGACGGCGCCCACCCGCTGCAAGGCCACCGCCTGCCCGACTTCGACCTCACCGGCCACGACACGGGGACCGTCACCGCCTACGCCCTGCTGCACGGCGGACGCGGCTTCGTACTGGACCTCGACGGCGACCAGGCCCTGGCGTCGGCCGCCGCGCCGTGGACGGACCGCATCGACGTGGTCCGCCCCGCGACCCGGCCGCAGCACGCACCGGCCGGCACCGGCGCCCTCCTGGTGCGCCCCGACGGCTACATCGCCTGGGCCGCCGCCGAGGGCGCGGGACCGGACGGCCTCACCGAGGCCCTCGGCCGCTGGTTCGGCGCACCCCGCGAGAACCGCCCCAGCTGAAAACCCCACGCCCCGCCGACGCGGGCGGGCGCACACCCGTCACCAAGGAGAGACCATGCCGTTCATCAACCCCGAGGCCGGGCACCTGACCGTCCTCAACCTGTTCAAGACCGACAGCCGCTCCCGCGTCGACACGCTCGTCACGGAGATGAAGAAGATCGTCGACACGGCCGCCTTCCCCGGCTGGATCTCCAGCACCGTGCACCGCGGGGAGCACACCCCCGGCACCGCCAACTTCATCCAGTGGCGCGGCATGCAGGACCTCGAATCCCGCTACAACGACACCGAGTTCAAGCACCACACGGTGCCGGTCTTCCGGGAGATCACCACCTTCGTCCGCCTCATGCAGACCGAGGTCGAGCTCAGCCACCGCCACCCCGGCCAGGGACCGCTCACCGAAGTCTCCCCGGACCGCGACGACTACACCGTCATCGAGATCCTCAACGTCGACCCCGCCGACCAGGCCACCACCGTCAAGACGCTGGGCACCGCCCACTCCTGGCTCGTGGACGTGCCCGGCTACCGGTCGCAGAGCGTGCTGCGCGGCATCCGCTCACGCAACCTCGAAGGAGGCGAGGGCACCCTCGCCACCGTCGGCACCGACCACGACTTCGTCGTCGTGTACTCCCAGTGGGACAGCAAGGAGTCCTACGACACCCACCGCACCCTGGACCGCGCCGCGTGGACGCCGGCGCGCGACACCTTCCAGGACGCGCTGGGCGCACTGACCCGCAGCACGGACTGGAACGGCTACCGCGCCGTGCACACCCGCTCCGCCGAGCAGCCCGTCGCCGCCTGACCACTCCACGCGCGGCGCATGTGAAAGGGGCCCCACCGTTTCGGTGGGGCCCCTTTCACATGCGCCGCGGCGCCTAGCCGGCGATGGTGTTCCAGTGCCACTGCGAGTCGAAGGCGGTGACCTCCAGGCCCGCGCCCGCGGCCACCAGCGAGGCCGCCGCGCTCGTGGCCCGCGCGACGAACGCGGACGCCCGGTGCGCGGCCAGCAGGTCCTGCTCGTCGAAGGGCAGCCCCTCGCAGCGCAGCAGCCGCAGGTCCATGAACCCGCCCAGATCCCGCCCCAGCACCGCCACCGGCTGCGGACTGCGCACGGTGAACCGCACCCGGGCCGCGACGTGGCCGTTGTGATGCTGGTCGGAGTAGTAGGCGAGATCGGGGATCGCGGGCGGCACGAAGTGGTCGCGCGCCACGACCTGCGGCACCTTGGGCAGGTTGCCCGCCAGGAAGTGCCACGAGTTGTACTGCATGCGCGAGGAGATCGCCCACGCCGTGTCGGCCAGCCGCTGCGCGGACCCGCCGAACAGCCGCACGGCGTCCGGCGAGGGGACCACGCAGCAGAAGAAGTGCGGTATCTCCCAGCCGGCGATCTCCGCATAGTCCTCGGCGCGCAGCGCCGCGATCAGCGCGGGCAGCGACCGCATGCCCCGGCTCATCGCGAAGTCGGCGTCGAAGACCTCCACGGCCGCCCGCACACTCTCGTGGACGAGCGACTCCAGACCGGTCGAGAAGTCGGCGTGCGGGGCGGCCAGCCAGCCCGGCGCGGCCCGCACCTGCTCGCCCAGAGCCGCGAACGTCTCGCCGGCCAGCGGCAGGCGTGATCCCAGCCGGGCGCACAACTCGCCCTCCAGAGCGCGCGCTTCGTCCTTCACCGGCCCGGCGATCCGCTCGATCTTGTGCATGAGCGGGCCGTGGATCTCGCGGTACAGCTGCCGTGCCGCGCCCACGTCGCGGCGGCGCGCGGCGAGCTGCCCGGCGAGCGTGTCGAGCGCCCGCACCGTCGGCGCGGCCGCGGCCGGCACCGGCGGCAGGTCGTCCCGCGCCGCGTTGTAGGCGGCGCGGGTGCGCTCCAGGAGCAGCGCGACATGGTCCGGTGTCAGCTGGGTGCCGTTGGCCTCCTCGATCCGGGCGTACCCGGCCGAACGCACCAGCAGCGTCAGGCAGACGACCAGCAGCACGTCGCCGTCCGACCACAAGGCGAGCGGGACGCCCTTCAGGCTGCTCAGCGCACAGTCGGGGTGGCCGGGGTGCAGCGTCTTGCCCGTCAGGTTGTTCGGCCCGCGGAAATTGGTGTACTTGCGCTGTCCGGCGTACAGCACGAAGGGCGCCGTGCGCAGGGCCGCCTCGGTCAGCTCCGCGAGCATCCGTTCGCGGCCCTCGTCACCGGCGTCGGCCAGCCACTGCCGGCAGTCCTCCAGCGACGCGCGCGCCCGCTCGCCGGCCGCGGCGAGTTCCCGCTCGTACGCGGCGAGGTCGGCGGCGCTCCACGCGATGCGCAGGACGCCGCCGACCAGCTCGGTGTCGTGGCTGAGCGGGGCCCGCGAGGGCCCGCGGACGACGATCCTGCCGTCCGTGTCCAGCCCGATCTCGCCGACGAACGCCGGCTCGCCGGGCGGGCCCCCGCCCGGCCGGACGGCCGCTGCGGGCGGGCCGTCCGTGCGCCAGCTGCGGCCCGTGACGACCTTCAGGACGGCCTCGGCCGCGAGGTCCAGCGCGCGCAGCTGGATGTCGGCCGGGACGTGTCCGTCGAGCGTGAGCAGGACGTCCACGGCCGCGGCGGCATCGGGCGCCGCGGCGGCCCGCTGCCAGACGTTCGCCAGCAGCGCCGGGAATCCGGCGTCCTGCCCGGCGCGGTGGTCGGGTCCGCCGGCGGCGCCGGCCGGGCGGCCCAGCCGGCTGGGCCGGCGGCTCTGGCGGGCCTTGGCCAGAGCCGCCTTGCGGCTGAGCGTGCGGTCCCGCTCGGTGGGCAGCGTCATGCCGTCCCTCCGGCGCTGAGCGTGACGTGGTCCCACATGCGGGCCTCGGTGGCCGACCAGTCCTCGTCCACATAGATGCAGTCGACGGGACAGACCATCACGCACGCGGGGCAGCCGGAGCACAGCTCGGGGATGATCCTGACGTTCAGCCCGTCGTCGAAGATCGCGCCGAACTCGGCCGGGCAGCTGCGCAGGCAGGTGTCGCAGGTGATGCACTCCGTGGTGTCGATGCGCCGCGGAGGCTTTCTCCAGTTCTCCGCGCGGGACTTGCGGGCGATGCGCTCCGTGCGGGCCGAGGCGGCCACGGCGGATGTGTCCTGGGTCTGATGCATGCTGTGCTCACCCTCACTGGATAAGGACGGCCGTCAGCGGGCGCCGTTGGTGATCGCGTCCGAGATGCCGTTCCACAGGCCGGTCCTGGCCGCCAGCGCACGCTCGACGGTCTCGCGGCACTGGGCCCACTTGGCCGCGTCGTCGCCGCACAGGTCGGCGAGCATCTGCATGGCCATCGGGGTGTGCTCCTCGGCGTCGACCTGGATGTGACGGCGCAGGTAGTCGACGAAGGTGGACAGCGAACCGTGTCCCGCGTTGAGCGCGGCGACCTGGTCGAACATGTCCGGGATGAGGTCCTCGCGGCCGAAGGCGAAGGCCGCGGCCTGGCAGTGCACGGGGGCGGTCTCGATGAACTGCCAGGTGGTGCCGACGAATTCGGCGACCGACGCGGACACGCCCGCCTCCGCCAGCGCGGCCGGCACCGGCCGGCCCTCGCGCAGCAGGGCGATGAAGGCGTCGATGCGGGAGGTGTCGGCACCGGCCTGCCGCATGCCGTCGACGTACAGCTCGAAGTGGCTGATGAAGCCCTCCCCGAGCTCGTCGCTCTCCTCGACCAGCACGATGTCGTTGATGAGCCGGCGGCTGCCGGTGGCCGCGGACGGCAGCCACGGCACCTCGACGCAGGTCAGCTGCCGCTGCAGGCTCTTGAGCAGCGACATGAAGTCCCACACCGCGAACACGTGGTGCTCCATGAACGTGACGACGGCCTGCACCGAGGTCAGCTGGTGGTAGATCGGGTGGCTGAGCACCTTCTGCCGGGACGGCTCGATGTCCTGCTTGAGGGTGTCGATCGCCGGGTTGGTCTGATCCCATTCGTACCGAGACATGGCGGGGTTCTCCCTAACTGGATGAGGTGCGGGGCAGGGGCGGGTCGGGTCAGTAGGCGGCGAAGTACTCGCGGTGCTCCCAGGGCGTGACGGCGCCCGCGATGTCCTCGTCGGTGTCCGGGCGCGAGGAGCGCCACGCGTCGAAGCGGGCGGCCTCGCTCTCCTTCAGCTTGATCAGGCAGTTCTTCAGCGGGCTGCCGAGCAGCCGTTCGGCGCTGTCGCTGGCGCGGAAGGCGTCGATGGCCTCGTGCAGCGACGTCGGCAGCGGCGGACGGGCGGTGCGGGCGCCCGCGGCCGTCTGCAGGCCTTCGAGGCCGGCGTGCAGCTGGGAGGCGATGGCGAAGTAGGGGTTGGCGCACGGCTCGCCGAGACGGTTCTCGACGTGGGTGGAACTGCCGCCGCTGAGCACCCGGACCAGCGCGCTGCGGTCCTCGAAGCGCCAGTCCACGCTCGTCGGCGCGAGCGTGAACTCGGGGGACAGGCGGCGGTAGCCGTTGACCGTGGGCACCGACAGCAGGCACAGCTCGCGGGCGCGGGACAGCAGGCCGTCGATGTAGTCCGTGCCGGCGGGGGAGATGCTGTCCAGCACCGCGCTCTCGCCGACGAAGAGGTTGCTCCCGTCCTTGGTGCTGGTCACCGACTGGTGCACGTGCCAGCCACTGGGGTCGAAGCCGGGCAGCCGCGGCAGCGTCATGAACGAGGCGTGGTGGCCGCGGCGCCGGCACTCCTGCTTGAGCTGGGTGCGCAGCAGCAGCATGGCGTCGGCGGCGTCCAGGGCCAGCATCGGGTCGAAGGTCGTCTCCAGCTGCCCGGGCCCCGACTCGTGCTCGAACGAGCGCAGCGGCAGCCCCAGTTGCATCAGCATGGCGGCCAGCGGGTCGGCGATGTGGGACACCGCGTCGTAGTGGCTGTCGAGGTTGAACTGGTAGCCGGGATCGACGGCCTGCACCGACGGGGCGGGCCCCTGCCGGCCGAAGCCGTTGCCCTCGTTGCCCACCGGGCCGTCGGTCAGCCGGGTGAGGTACCACTCGACCTCCAGGCCGATCACGGGCGCCAGGTCCGCCCGCGCGTAGCTCTCGCACACCCGGCGCAGCACGCCGCGGGAGGACAGCGGGTGCGCGGTGCCGTCGCGCAGGTACTCGTTGCCCAGTACCCACGCGGTGCGTGGCTCGGAGCGCGGCAGGATCTGGAAGGTGCGCGGGTCGGGGACGAGCACGAAGTCGCCGGCGCCGCGCAGTTCGCCGATCCCGAGACCGGCGTCCTCCAGGAAGTCGACGGCGACCGCGTGCCCGGTGTCGAACAGGAACGGCCCGGCACTGAAGTCCATGCCGTTGCGCAGCACGGTGCGGAACACGTGCGCGGGCACCGTCTTGGAGCGGGCGAGCCCGTGCGGGTCGCAGAAGACGACCCGCACGAGATCGACCTCGTCGAGATGGAGCTCGACCTGCTCGGCCGCCTCGCTCTGGCGGTCGTCCCACAGACCGAACTCGGCGACGAAGGAGGGGCGGCCGACGCCGCTGTCGCCGCCGTGCAGGGACCACGACCTGGAAAGCATGGTCATCTTCCTTTCGCTGGGAGCGCGGGGGGAGCCAGGGACAGGGCGAGGGCCGACTCGAGGCGCTCGGCCGTGGCCAGCACCCGCAGGTCCTCGCCGATCCGGCCGACCAGCTGCAGGCCGACCGGCAGGCCCGCCGGGGTCAGCCCGACGGGCAGGGAGAGCGCGGGCTGGCCGGTCAGATTGAAGGGGTAGGTGGCCGGGGACCACGCCAGCCAGCGCAGGTCGCCGGGGTCGGCCGCCCAGGCGGGGGCGATCGCGTCGGCGGCGAACGCCTCCACGGGCACCGTGGCCATGGCCAGCAGGTCGTAGGAGCGCATGACCTCGCCCAGCTTGGTGCGCAGGGCCAGCCGGGTCCGCTCGGCGCCCGCCACCGCGGCCGCGCCGAGCGTCCGCCCGTGCCGGACCAGCGCGAGGCGGCCCTGGTCGCACCACGGCTCGTCCTCGGCGGCGGTGCCGTGCGCCTCGGCGGCGGCCAGCACGTCCACCAGCGCCTCGTAGGGGTCGGGGAAGGGCGCCTCGATGCGTTCGACGTGGACCCCCAGCTCCGTCAGGACCGCCAGGGCCCCTTCGGTGGCGGCGCGCACGGGGGCGCTGGTCCCGGCGAACTCGATCCAGCCGATCCGCAGCGGCCCGGCGCCGGACGGCGCGGCGAGCGGTTCGGGCACCGACTGCGGATCACGCGGATCGGGCCCGGCCAGCACCTGCAGCAGGGTCCGGGCATCGGCCACGCACCGGGCCAGCGGGCCCACGTGGGAGAGCCGTTCGGCACACGGCGGCACGTACGGCACCAGCCCGAAGGACGGCTTGAAGCCCACCACCCCGCAGAACGCCGCGGGGATGCGCACCGAGCCGGCCCCGTCGGTGCCCAGGGACGCCGTGCACAGGCCCGCCGCCACGGCCGCGGCCGAACCGCCGCTGGAGCCGCCGGCACTGTGCCCGAGCGACCACGGATTGCGGGTGAAGGCACCGGCCCGGCTGACCGTGCTCGCGCTCCAGCCGTACTCCGACGTGGTCGTCTTGCCCACGACGACGGCGCCCGCGGCCCGCAGCCTGGCCACCGACGGGGCGTCCACCGCGGCCCGCGGATTGGGCAGCAGCGAGCCGCGCCGGGTGGGCAGCCCCTCGGTCTGGATCAGGTCCTTCACCGACACGGTGACGCCCAGCAGCGGCCGTTCGGCGAACGCCGCCCGGCCGCGGGCGGCGATCAGCCGGTCCGCGGCCCGCGCCTCGGCCAGCGCACCCTCGTGCGCCACCGCGACGAAAGCACCCAGGCGCGCATCCGACATCCGGATCGCGTCGAGCACGCCGGCGACATGCTCCGTGACCGTCGAGACGCCGTCGAGAAAAGATTGCCGCGTTTCATGAATGTTACGGCAGACCTGTTGCCCGCCCCTGGTTTTGGTGGAATCTGGCACCGGACCACTACAAGTCATCGCCTCAATTCCGCGCAACTTACGGATCGTTGATGTTTCATCTGCGCCCATTCCGCAGTTGAACGACGCTTTGTTGCTAAAGATCGGCGACCCGAGCAGGATTCCCCGGGTATTTCATACCCGATTAATCCCCAGGAGAAGATCGATGACTCCACGGATGGACAACCCCTCCCTGGTCGTTCCCGGCGCCCTGCAGCCCCTCCTCGATCTCACCGAGGTCATCGGCAAGGTCGGCGTCCCGCAGTCCACCCTCGACCTCGTCCGGCTGCGCGTCAGCGAGATCAACGGCCGCGCCTACACGCTGCCCGACGACCCGCAGACCGCCGACGCCGACAGCCGGCTGCCGCGGGTGGCCACCTGGCGCACCGAGAGCTGCTTCGACGACGCCGAGCGCGCCGCCCTGGAGACGGCCGAGGCCATCACGCTGATGACCGACCCCGAGGACATGGCGTCCGACGAGATCTGGGAGCACGCGGCCCGCTTCTACAGCGACGAGCAGCTCGGGGCCCTGGTCATGCACATCGGCCTGGTCAACTTCTGGAACCGGGTCAACGTCGCCACCCGGCAAGAAGCCGCGGCCTGGCGCTGAGAAGGAGACGGCAACCGTGCTCGAACTCTTCAACGCCGGCCTGGGCAGAACCGGCACCACCTCGCTCAAGGCCGCCCTCGACCTGCTGGGCCTCGGCCCCTCCTTCCACATGTTCGACATCGTCAGCGACGAGCAGCGGCTGCAGCAGTGGGAGGCCGCCGTCTGCGACGGCGAACGCCCCGACTGGCACGCCCTGTTCGACGGCTACCGCTCCGCCGTGGACGGCCCCTGCGCGGTCCACTACGAACAGCTCGCCCAGGCCTTCCCCGACGCCAAGGTGATCCTCACCGTCCGCGACGCGGACAGCTGGTGGCGCAGCACCTACGACACCCTCTACCAGTTCGTGCTGCGCAGCGCCGAGCACCCGCCCGCCCCCGGCTCCCACCAGGCCCGCCTGCTGCGCCTGACCACCACCATGGTGTGGGACGGCCTGTTCGGCGGCCGCTTCACCGACCGCGAGCACGCCATCGACGTCTACCACCGGCACACCGAGGACGTCGTGCGCACCCTGGGCGCCGACCGCGTCCTCGTCTACGACGTGCGCCAGGGCTGGGAGCCGCTGTGCGCGTTCCTCGGCACCGACGTCCCCGACCGGGAATTCCCGCGCGCCAACGACAGCACGGCGATGCGGCAGCGCATCGCCGACGCCGCCCCGGCCGGAGCCTGAGGAGCCTGCGGTGCTGATCTCGGAAATGTCGGTGCCCGGCGCGTACCGGGTGCAGCCCGAGCCGCTGAGCGACCGGCGCGGCCACTTCTTCGAATCGGTACGGGCCCAGGCCCTCTCCGCCGTCAGCGGCTGGGACTTCCAGGTCCGTCAGGTCAATTACTCGGTGTCGAAACGCAATACGCTGCGCGGAATACACGGCACCACGGTTCCGCCCGGACAGGCGAAATTCGTCACCTGCGTGCGCGGCGCCGCGCTGGACATCGCCGTCGATCTCCGCGTGGGCTCGCCGACGTTCGGCCACTACGACGTCACCCACCAGAGCCCGGAGTCGGGCATGGCCGTGTACCTGCCCGACGGCATCGGGCACGCGTTCCTCGCCCTCACCGACGACACCTGCATGAGCTATCTGTGCGGGCAGGAGTACGTCCCGGGCACCATGATCGACGTCGACGCCCTCGACCCGCAGCTCGCGCTGCCCTGGGACCTCCAGGAGCCGCCGATCCGCTCCGACAAGGACGCCGCCGCGCCCACCCTCGCCCAGGCGGCGGCCGCCGGACTGCTGCCGACCTATGACCAGTGCCGGCCCGACGCCGTGGCCGCACTGCTGCACGGCACCGCACGGGGCTGACCCACGCAGCCGACACGGGGGCCGGCGCACGGGCACCACCCGTGCGCCGGCCCCCGTGTCGGCTCACCGGGCGAAGGCCCCGACCTGCTCCATCAGCGTCGCCTGGCGCACCAGATCGCCGCGGTGCACCGCACGCAGACCCGGATCGCGCACGGCGTCGTGGAAGGTCTCGAAGACATTGACGAACTGGTCGCAGGCCGGCGCGAGGATCTTCGTCTCGACATCGCGCTGCTGCAGCCGCAGCACCGGACGCGCACTGTGCGAGGGCGTGAACGCCCACTCCAGCACCAGCCGCCCCTCACTGCCCCACACGTCGTACGTCGAGCGGTAGCTGTGCGACAGCCCGAAGGAACAGTGCGCGCTGACACCGGCGTCGTCGCACAGCAGCGCCGACCCGGACGTGTCCACGCCCAGCCGCCGATCGACCGACAGACTCGCGCCCAGCACCCGGGCGGAGTCACCGAGATAGGCCTGGGCGGCACGCACCGGATAACAGCCCACCTCCCACAGCGACCCGCCGCCCAGCTGCGCCTGGTACTTGATCCCCCCGGGATCGGTCGGCGGGATCCCGAACGACCCGCTGAACGAGCGCAGTTCACCGATCGCCCCGTCCGCGACGAGCGCCTGCGCCTGGTCGTGCTGCGGATGCCGCAGGAAGGCGAAGTTCTCCATGACCGCCAGCCCGCTGCCCGCGGCCAGCTCCGTCAGCTCCAGCGCCACCTGCCGGGAGGACACCGCGGGCTTCTCGATCAGCACGTGCTTGCCGGCGTCCAGCGCCCGCCGCGCCCACCGCGCATGCTCACTGTTGGGCAGCGGGATGTACACCGCCGCGATCTCCGGGGACTCCAGCAGGCTCTCGTACCCGGCCACCGCCTTGCAGCCGGCCCGCGCCGCGACCTCCTGCGCCTTCGCCGCGGACCGGCTCGCGACCGCGACCAGATGGAACGGCGACTGACGGATCGCGGGCACGGCCCGCCGCACGGCGATGTCGGCGCACCCGATGATGCCTATACCGGCTCTCTGCTCGGATTCGAGAACGGACGTCGCTTCTTCGATTTTCACAGGTCCACCTAAGCGATATGGGAATGCGCATGCCGGAACCGGGGTGCCCACCAGACTGGATAGCGGCCCCGTCGTTGTCAATGTCCGATCACCGTGCTGCGCCCACGGCCGGCCGGTCCTTTTGAACGTGCGTTACACACCGATAAAGTGCGGACAACGCCCACGGGGCCCGAAGTCACTGAGGAGGTGCCACGGTGAAAGGGATAATCCTGGCCGGCGGCAATGGTACGAGGCTCCATCCGATCACGCTAGGCGTCTCGAAACAAATGCTCCCGGTCTATGACAAGCCAATGATTTACTATCCGCTTTCTGCACTGATGCTGGCGGGTATTACCGAGATCGAGATCATCACGACCCCGGACGACCTGGAGATGTTCCGCCGCCTGCTGGGCGACGGCTCCTGGCTGGGACTCACCCTGACCTACGCCGAACAGGACAAGCCGCGCGGCCTCGCCGACGCGTTCCTGGTCTCCGCCGACCACATCGGCGACGACTCCGTCGCCCTCGTCCTGGGCGACAACATCTTCCACGGCTACGAGTTCGGCCCGCTGCTGCAGCGGGCCGCCAAGGACATCCGCGGCTGCGTGCTGTTCGGCTACCCGGTGCGCGACCCCGAGCGCTACGGCGTCGGCACCCTCGACGACCAGGGCCGGCTCATCGCCCTGGAGGAGAAGCCGACCGCCCCCAAGACCAACATGGCCATCACCGGCCTGTACCTGTACGACAACTCCGTCGTGGAGGTCGCCCGGCAGCTGAGCCCCTCCGAGCGGGGCGAACTGGAGATCACCGACCTCAACCGCGTCTACCTGGAACGCGGCGAGGCCACACTCATCCCGCTGGGCCGCGGATTCGTCTGGCTCGACACCGGCACCCACGACGCGCTCATGGAGGCCGGCGACTACGTGCAGGTGCTGGAGCACCGCCAGGGCGTGCGCATCGCGTGTCTGGAGGAGATCGCCTGGCGCATGGGCTACATCGACCGCGAGGACTGCTACCGCCTCGGCAGCAGACTCGCCAACTCCTCCTACGGCCAGTACGTCATGGAAATGGCCCAGGCCGGCTGAGGCCGCCCCCGCACCGCCACCCCCTCCCACCGGAAGAATCGGCATCGCCATGAAATTCCTGTTCACCGTCGGCGGCAGCCAGGCGGCCGTGTTCGGCGTCGCCCCGCTCGCCGCCGCCGCCCGCAACGCGGGCCACGAGATCCTGCTGGCCGCCGACGAACCGCTCATGGCGGCCGCACAGTCCGTCGGACTGCCCGCGGTCTGCATCACCCCCGAGCGCATGCGCTACGGCCAGGACGCCATGACGGCGTCCGTCCGCCTGGACGCCCTGATCGACCTCGCCGGGCAGTGGACGCCCGACGTGGTCGTCGGCGGACTCTCCCACGTCCCGCGGGTCCTGGCCGCCCGGCTGGGCGTGCCCTACGTGCGCCACATCTGGCACATCGCCCCGATGGCACGCCGCGACCGCACGGCCGTCGCCGAACTCCAGCCCGAACTGGCCCGGCTGGGGCTGGCCGGCCTGCCCGACCCCGACCTGTTCATCGACCTGTGCCCGCCCTCCCTGCGCCCGCCGGGCGCCCCGCGGGCCAGGTCCATGCGCTGGGTGCCCCGGGTCAGCCAGCGGCGCGTCGAGCCGTGGATGTACACCCGGCCCGAGGGCCGGCCCCGGGTCCTGATCACCGCCGGGACCCGCAACCTCGTGCTCGACACCCCCGGCGGCTCCCTGCGCACCCTGGTCGGGGAACTGGCGGGCGCCGGCGCCGAGGTCCTCGTCGCGGCGCTGCCCGAGGCCGCCGAACGCTTCGGCGCCGAGCTCGGCCCCGGCGTCCGCATCGGCTGGATCCCCCTCGACGTCGTGGCACCCACCTGCGACCTGGCCGTCCACCACGGCGGAGCGACCACGGCGATGACACTCATCAACGCCGGCGTGCCCCAACTCATCATCCCCGACAACGGATACGGCAAGGCCGTCGCCGAAGCCGTCCGCGACTTCGGCGCCGCCGAGCTCGTCGACCGCCACCGCCCGGCGCCCGGCCACGACCCGCACGAGACCACGGTGCAGGCCGCGCGCCGCGTCCTGGACGATCCGCAGTACGCCGAACGCACCCGGCTGCTGGCCAAGGAGACCACAACACTGCCCACACCGGACGAGGTCCTGCGCGACATCGAGGTGCTGGCCGCACGCTGACCCCCCTCTCTGATGCCGCCGGCCGCACTGCGCGGCCGGCGGCACTTCCGTGCGCCGGCTCCCGCCACACGTGCACGCGCAGCGCCCCGGAACCGTCGGAGTGGATCCGCGGGTTCCGGGGCGCTGCGCGTACGCGTGCGGGGCGGGTTCAGCCGGTGGTCAGTGCCTCCAGGCGCGGCACGATGTCCGCGGGCGTCGGCAGGGTGGCGATCTCCTTGGCGAGGAACTGCGTGCGCTCGGTGTAACCGGGGTCCTCCAGCAGCTCGCGGCACGCGGCGGCGATCACCGCGCCGGGCGGCGTGTCGGGCTCCTGGGCCTGCGGCCACAGCGTCTTGCCCGCGCCGAAGTCACTGATCGCCCTCGCGATGGCCTCGCGGTGGTAGTTCGGCGGGAACTCCGGCGGGTTCTCCGGGATGATCAGCTGCGGCACGCCGTTGGCCATCAGGCTGGTGGCGGTGGTCGCCCCGCCGTGGTGGACGGCCAGGTCGCAGGTGGCCGCGGCCACGTCGATCGGGATCCAGCCGACCCGCGCGTCGCCGAGGTCGGCGCCGAACCGTTCGGCCGCACCGGGGGAGGCGGCGATCAGGACCTCGGCGCCGAGCTTGCCGAGCTCGCTGACCAGCAGCGGCATCGTCCAGCCCGGGTCGCGGAACATCAGGCTGCGGAAGCCGGACGTGATGACGACCCGGCGCCGGCCCTCGGGACGGGTGTACATCCAGCGCTCCAGCCGGCGCTGCGGGTTGCTCGGGATCCAGCGCATCGACTGGGCCGCCGGGTCGCCCGCCGGGCGCAGCGAGGGCGGCGTCGAGTCGAGCAGCAGGTCCGGCTGCAGCAGCCCGTCCACGCCCAGCCGCTCCATCTCCGGGCGCAGTTCGGCCTCGGCGCCCGGGTCGATCCCGGTCAGCGGAATGCCCAGGTACTCGACGTGACGCACGTAGGGCACCTTCAGGTGCGCGGCGAGCAGCATCGCCGCGTAGCTCTGCGAGCTGCCCACGACGACGTCCGGGGTCCAGTCCTTGGCCAGCGCCAGCAGCGACTGGACACCGGCCAGCCCCATCTGCGCGAAGCCCCGGCCCTGCCCGATCATCTCCTCGTCGCCCAGCTCGCGCGGGAAGCGCAGTCCCTTGCCGGGGTTGGTGATCCGCATGAAGTGCCGGATCGGGTCGACGGTGTAGCAGAACGTGGGAAGCCCGATGGCCTCCGCGGTCTCCACCCAGGGTTCGTGGGCGGCCAGCATGACCTGATGGCCGGCGTTTCGCGCGGCCGTCGCCAGCGGGGCAGTGGCGTAGTAGGTTGCCTGGCTGCCCGTCGTTATGAACAGGATTTTCATGGCACTCCGGATGCTTTTCGTGAGACGCGGCCAAACGCATTTACGAACCCATGCATGGTCTGCAACGGCGCCTTTTTCTGTCAAACAAACAGAAATGGCAATGCCGTTCAAACGCGGAATTCACGCAGTTGAACACGCCGCCCGGCCGCGGCCGGGGGATTCCGAACAAAGATCCCGGAGGGCCCGGCTCGAACATTGCGCGGACCAGACGTGCTGGCCATCATGAGTCGCGACGTGTGGCGGTGACGCCTCAGGAATACGGATACCGAAAGTCGGTGGCACGCATGAACACCCTGATCTACAACGCCCGAATGGCACTGCGCGACGTCATGGAAGTCAACATCTTCAGCCAGGGCAACGACAAGGTCTTTCTCACGGTGTTCCCCGAGCTGGTCTGGGAGGGCTCCGGCGAGCGCCAGCAAGAAAAGGTCGTCCGCAACGTCATCGACCGCCTGCACGACATGGACCTCGACGTCGCCGGCGGCGACGACGCCGTCCGCACCCTCCTGGACGCCGAACCGGTCGAGATCATCCGCAAGGCCGCCTGACCCGCCCCCAGCCCCACGGCCCCCATCCACAGGAGGTAGGACGGCGTGATACCCCGCTACGCGCTGCCGGAGATGGCCGAACTCTTCTCCGACCAGGCCCGCTACACGGCCTGGACCGAGGTGGAGGTCCTCGCCTCCCAGGCACAGACCCTCCTGGGACGGGTCCCCGAGGCGGCCCTGGCCCGGATCCGGCAGGCCCCGGTGCCCCGGGCCGCCCGGGTCGCCGAACTCGAACGCGACCGCGACCACGAGATCCTCTCCTTCCTCGCCGCCTACTGCGAGACCATGCCCGACGACACCGCCCGCTGGGTGCACCTGGGCATGACGAGCTACGACCTCGTCGACACCGCCCTGGGACACACCCTGGCCCGCGCCTGCGACCTGCTCATCGACACCGCGGTACGCCTGCGCGCCACCCTCGCCGAGAAGGCCGCCGAACACTGGGACACCGTCTGCATCGGACGCACCCACGGCATGCACGCCGAGCCGACGACCTTCGGGCACAAACTCGCCTCCTTCGCCTTCGCCATCGACCGCTCCGTACGCCGGCTGCGCGACGCACGCGAACAGGTGGCCGTCGGCACCGTCTCCGGATCCGTGGGCACCTACGCACTGATCGACCCCTTCGTCGAGGAGCACGTGTGCGCCGCGCTCGGCCTGGGCGTGGAACCGGCCCCCAGCCAGGTCGTGGCCCGCGACCGGCACGCCCAGCTCGTGGCCGCCATCGCCACCCTCGGCGCCTGCGTCGAACAGATCGCGGTCGAGACCCGGCTGCTGTCACGCACCGAGGTACGCGAGGTGGAGGAACCACGCACCGCCGCCTACCAGGGCTCCAGCGCCATGCCCCACAAACGCAACCCCACCACCGGCGAACGGCTGACCGGCCTGGCCCGGCTGCTGCGCGGACACGCCGCGGCCATGCTGGAGAACGTGGCGCTGTGGCACGAACGCGACCTGTCCCACTCCTCGGTCGAACGCGTCGTCCTGCCCGACGCGTTCACCGTCGCGCACTACCAGGTGACCGCGGCGACCGCCCTCGTGCGCGACCTGACGGTCTTCCCCGAACGGATGCGCGCCGCGATCGACCACACCGGCGGACTGGCCTACAGCTCCGCGGTCCTCGCCGAGCAGCTGCAGAGCGGCGGCGAACGCGAGACGATCTACCGCACCATCCAGTCCGCCGCCGACAGCGGCGACTTCCTCGGCGCACTGCGCGGCGCCGGCTACGACACGGGCGCCTTGACCCCGCACCGATTCCTGTCCCACCAAGACATCATCCGCAAACGACTGGAGGAGCTGCGTGAGCTGGATCATTGAGCGCGAGGACGGCGCCCGCCTCGATCTCGACGAGGTACTCGACGTCTACCGCCGATCGGGGCTCGGCGAACGCCGGCCCATCGAGGACAGCGCACGGATGGCCGCGATGGTGCAGGCCGCCAACCTCGTCGTCACCTGCCGCATCGACGGCGAACTGGTCGGCATCGCCCGCAGCATCTCCGACTTCGCCTACGTGACCTACCTGTCCGACATCGCCGTCACGGCCGACCACCAGCGCTCCGGGATCGGCCGCGCGCTGATCGACGCGACACGCAAGGAGGCACCGCAGGCCAAGATCGTGCTGCTGTCCGCCCCCGCCGCGACCGCCTACTACCCCCACATCGGATTCACCCCGCACCACTCGGCCTGGGTGCTCAACCCATGACGGCCCGCACCTGAACTCCAGGTGCCCGGGGCACCCCCCCCGGGCCCCGGGCACCTGGCCAATCCCTTCAGTGATGCATGCCCGCGTGCCCGCCGGCATGCAGCGCACCCGCCGGGCCCACCACCAGCGGCCGCACCATGTGCTGCTCGTGCTCCAGCATGTGACAGTGGTGCACCCCCCGGCCCACCACCGGGAAACGGACCGCGACCGTGACCATCTCACCCGGAGTGCCGTTCGGCCCCGCCGTGATCGCCCCGGCCGTCCCGACCCGGATCACGTCCTTCTCACCGACCTCGTGCGCCTCCAGCTCGGCCGCCGACCGGAAAGCGATCGGCCGGGCGGAGCCACGCACCTGCCGGTCGAACCCGGTGATGTCGTAGAACGCGCGCGAGACCACCTGGAAGTGCGCCAGATGAATGTGCATGGGATGCGGTGACGCCGCCAGATTCAGGTACTTCCACACCTCCACCTCCTCGTGCACGGCGCTGATCGTGTTCCCGTCGTCGTAGGCCATGGCCGTCCTGCGCAGCGTCGTGAGCGTCCCGTTCTCGTCACGGACCTGCACGATGCCGGCCGCGGGCACACTCACCTCCTGCGCGTCGACCTCCTCCATCTCCCACAGCTCGGGCATGTTCTGCGCGCCCGGGCCCACCAGCACGATCCAGCGCGGCGCCCGGTCCTTGGGCAGATCGTCGGCGCCGATCCGCCGGAACGCGGGATCGATGCTCTCGGGCAGCGTGAAGCGGGTGCTCGGCCTGCGATCGGCGACCCGGAACTGCATCACGTCCGGCTCCAGCATGTCGTTGCGCCGGCTGGCCTCGCCCGGCGTGACCCCGCCGAGCGTGTTGACCAGCTTCAGCGACCGGCCGCGGAACGCACTGAAGTCGACCAGGACATCGGCCCGCTCACCCGGGGACAGATTCAACGCCCCCTCGACCTGCCGCGGCCGGTCGGTCAGCCCCTGATCGGTGCCGATCACCTTCAAAGCACCGGACACCGGCACCCCGTCGGCCAGCAGCATCAGCCGGTAGATCCGCGAGTTCGCCGCATTGACGACCCGGAAGCGGTACCAGCGCGGATCGACCTCCAGATACGGCCACACCACACCGTTGACCAGCGTGTACGGAGCGGCATGCACCCGCATCAGCCGCTGCGCGCCCACCATCTCCACCTTGTGCACCAGCCGGCCCGCCAGCGCCCCCGACGCGTCGAGATCGAAATTGCGGTCACTGAGCACCAGCGGCACCTCGTACTCGCCGCGCGGCAGATCCAGCTCCCGCTCCCGCTCACCACGCGCCACGAACAGCCCGGCCAGCCCCGCATACACACTGAACCGGCTCACATGATGAGTGTGGTCGTGGTACCAGAGCGTGGCCGCGTCCCGGTTCGGATAGGCCGACAGCTGCACATCACCCGGCGCGAGAAGATTCTCCATCCAGCCGTCGTTGCCACCGCCGGTGAGCATCCCGTGCAGATGCACCACCGCCCACGGCTCCAGCCCCGACACCCCCGCCACCTCCTGGCAGCCCGCGGTGCCCGGATAGTTGGTCAGCGGATCCGGCGAAGGACCGCCGGCCAGACCGAAGTCGACAGCCGTGACCGGAATCGTGCCGCTCAGACCGTTCTCCCACGCCACCCGCAGCGGCCGGCCGGCCGTCGCCTCGATGGTCGGACCCGGATAGGAGCCCTCATAGGTCCACATCCGCACCGGCGGCAGCTGCGAATGGACCGTGACGTCGGCGGTGCGCAGCCGCACCGTCAGCTCGTCATGACCGCCCCGCGCCCGCGGACGCAGCACGGGCGGGATCCGCAGCCGGTCCTGGAACTTGGCCAGGATCAGCCCGTTGGCCGCGGGCTCGGCCCCCGCGGCGTACGGGGCCGCCGCCGGGGCGGGAGCGAACAGCGGCGCCGCCGCCGCCAGGGCGCCCAGCCCGGCGGCGGCCCCGCCCATCAGCAGCGCACGACGGTCGAGTCCGGGCCGGTCGTCCGGTATCGGTGCAGAGGCAGTGTCCATGGCGCGACGGTAGGGACGCCCGCTCCAAAGGGACTCGAGCTCCGCTCCAGCGCCAGGCCACCGCCCCGCCCCTCACAGAGCGGCCAGCTGGCTGTCCCGGTCGACGAGCGCCGCGTAACTGCCGCCCAGCGCCATCAGCTCCTCGTGCGTACCCCGCTCGGCTATCCGCCCCTTGTCCAGCACCACGATCTCGTCGGCGTCCCGCACCGTCGACAGACGGTGCGCGACGATGATCGTGGTACGCCCCGCACTCGCCGCGTCGATCGCCGCCTGCACCGCCTGCTCGGTCTGGGTGTCCAGCGCACTCGTCGCCTCGTCCAGGACCAGCACCGGCGGATCACGCAGGATGGCCCGCGCAATGGCCAGACGCTGCTTCTCCCCGCCCGAGAACCGGTAGCCCCGCTCACCGACCACCGTGTCGTACCCGTCCGGCAACGCCATCAGATAGTCGTGGATGTGCGCGATCCGGGCCGCCGCGACCAACTCCTCGTCACTGGCGTCCGGCTTGGCGAACCGCAGATTCTCCGCGACCGTGGCATGGAAGAGATACGTCTCCTGCGACACCACCCCCACCGCCGCCGCCAGCGTGTCGAAGGACAGCTCACGCACATCGACACCGTCGATCGTCACACTCCCGGCACTCGCGTCGTACAGCCGCGGAATGAGATAGCTCAGCGTCGTCTTGCCCGAACCCGTCTCCCCGACGACCGCGAGACTCCCACCGGCCGGCACATGCACATCCACCCCCGCGAGCGTCGGCTGCTGGGCTCCCGCATAGGAGAACCCCACCCCGCTCAGCCGCACCTCACCGCGCAACTCCTTCGGCAGCCGCGGACACGCGGGCTCGGCGACATCCACCGGCAGATCGAGATACTCGAAGATCCGGGCGAACAGCTCCAGCGACGCCTGGATGTCGATCCCGATGGTCAACAGCCGCTGCGCGGGCCGGAACAACGCCTGCTGCAGCGTCGTGAACGCCACCAGCGACCCCAGCGAGATCCCCGCCCCCGCCCCACCCGCGGTCAGCCCCGCCACCCAGTAGATCACCGCCGGCATCGACGCCATCACGATCCAGATCGTCGACTGGTACCACAGGCCCGCCGTACTGGCACGGACCTCGATCGCGGTCAGCTTGCGGGACTCCTGCGCGAACGTGCCGGTCAGCGAACGCGACCGGCCCATGGTGTGCCCGAGCATGATCCCGCTGACCGACAACGACTCCTGCACCATCGACGTCAGATCGGCGAACTGCCGCTGCCGCTCCCGGGTGATGACCCGCCGCTCGTCCCCGACATGACGGCTCACCCACACGAAACCGGGCAGCATCACCATCGAGGCGATGGTCAGCCGCCAGTCCAGCACCACCATGGCACTCGTCGTGGCGACGACGATCGTCAGATCCGAGACCAGCGCGGTCGCCGTGGTCGTCACCGTCACCTGCATCCCGCCGATGTCGTGCGCGATGCGGGACTGCACCTCACCGGTGCGGGTGCGCGTGAAGAAAGCCAGCGACATGCGCTGCAGATGCGCATAGACGGCCGTGCGCAGATCGTGCATCACCAACTGCCCGACCCTGGCCGAGACATGGGTCTGCCACACATTGAACGTACTCGTGGCGACCGAGACGACGATCATGCCCAGCGCGAGCACGGACAGCAGACCCGTCCGGCCCTCCGGCAGCGCCTCGTCCATGATCTCGCGGATCAGGAACGGATTGACGAGCGAAACCAGCGACGACGCCGCGACCAGCGCCGCGACGAACAACAGGCTCCTGCGGTACGGGCTGAAGAGCCCCACAACACGCCGTTTGTGCACCGGCAGCGCAGTGGTGGCCGGCCCAGTCGATTGCACGCTGGTCTCCTCCGTGTCCTCAGGCCCCGGCGCCGGAGCGCAGGACGACCGCCGAGTTGAAGCCGCCGTGGCCACGGGCCAGGACGAGTGCCGTCGCCACAGCGGTACGCCGCGGCTCGGTGACCAGATCCAGGCCGTAGCCGGCACGGGGGACCACATGGGCGGTCGGCGCGATCACACCGTCCCGCATACACAGCAGCGCGGCCGCCACATCCAGCGGACCGGCACCCGAACCCAGCCGCCCCGTCATCGTCTTCGGCGCCGTGACAGGCACCGCCCGCCGCCCGAACACACCCGTGATCGCCTCGGCCTCCTCACCATCGAGGCCGGCCACGCCCGCGGCATCCGCGAAGACCACATCGACGTCACCCGGGCACGCCCCCGCATCCTCCAGCGCGATCTCGATCGCCCTGCGCAGACCCGGCGGCCGCCCACTGCCCGGCCGCGGATCGAACGTCGACCCGTACCCGCTGATCTCACCGTAGACATGACGGGCACCACGCCTTCGCGCCGCATCCGCCTCCTCCAGGACCAGCAGCGCACCGCCCTCACCGGGCACATGACCGCACGCCTCCGCATCGAAGGGCAGATACGCCCGCTCCGGCTGATCGGCCCGGCTCAGCCGCCCGGTGGTCAGCTGCGCGGCCCAGCCCCACGGACAGATCGCCGCGTCGACCCCGCCCGACAGGATCAGATCACTGCCCTTGCGCACCAGCCGCCGCGCATGCGCCAGCGCATCCAGACCACCGGCCTGGTCACCGACCACCACCCCGCTGGGCCCGCGCATACCGTGCCGGATCGAGATCTGACCGGTGTTGACGGCATAGAACCAGGCGAAGGACTGATACGCGCTGACGTACTGGCTGCCCTTGCTCCACAGATTGCGCAACTGCCCCTGGCCGAACTCGAAACCACCCGACGTCGAGGCCGTCATCACCCCCATCCCGAACGCGTCGCCCTCCCGCGGATCCACCCCCGCGTCCGCCAGCGCCTGATCGGCACCCACCAACGCCAGCTGCGTCATCCGGTCGGTCTGCGGCACCAGCCGGCTGGGCAGATGATCCTCGGCGCAGAACCCGTCGATCTCCCCGGCCAGCTGCGCCGGATACTGCCCCGGGTCGAAACGCGTGATGCGGCCGATGCCGCTCTTGGACGCCAACGTCGCGTCCCAGTACTCCTCGGTGCCGAAACCGTTGGGGGAGACCACCCCGATCCCGGTCACCACGACGTGAGAGCTCATGCCGTCCCGTTCCTGTCCGGTCGTGCGAGGACCATCGCGCTCTGGAAACCACCGAACCCACTGCCCACCGTCAGCACCGTGTCCGTGCGCCAGTCCCGCGCGGTCAACGGCACATAGTCGAGATCACAGTCGGGATCGGGCTCATGCAGATTGGCCGTCGGAGGCACCACATGGTTCTCCATCGCCAGCACCGAAGCGGCGATCTCGATCGAACCGATCGCCCCCAGCGAATGACCCACCATCGACTTGATCGAACTCATCGGCGTGACCCGGGCATGCTCGCCCAGGCTCCGCTTCACCGCACTCGTCTCGTGCCGGTCGTTCTGCTTGGTGCCCGAACCGTGCGCGTTGACGTAGTCGACCCCCACCGCGTCGATCCGCGCCTCGTCCAGCGCGGCCCCGATCGCCTCGGCCATCTCCACACCGTCGGGCCGCAGCCCCGTCATGTGAAAGGCATTGCACCGCGAGGCATACCCGGCGACCTCCGCATACACATGCGCGCCACGCCGCCGCGCGGACTCCCACTCCTCCAGCACGAACATCGCCGACCCCTCGCCCAGCACGAACCCGTTGCGCGTACGGTCGAAAGGCCGCGAAGCATGCTCCGGATCGTCGTTGCGCGGCGTCGTCGCCTTGATCGCATCGAAACACGCCAGAGTGATCGGCGAGATCGGCGCATCCGTCGCCCCGGCGATCATCACCTCGGCCGAACCGTCCCGGATCAGCTCCGCGGCATACCCCACCGCATCGATCCCCGACGTACAGCCGGTCGACACCACCGTCGTGGGCCCCTCGGCACCCACCGACCAGGCCACCTCCGCCGCGAACGCACTCGGCACGAAGTAGTTGTACAGATGCGGCACCGCATACGCGTGGTCGACCAGGTCCAGCCGGCCGCCGTCACTGACGACCCGGTACTCCTCGTCCAGGCCCATCGTCGCGCCCACCGCACTGCCCACGGCCACCCCCACCCGGTGCGGCCCACAGCCGTTCAGGTCCAGCTGGCTGTCCGCCACCGCCTCACGCGCACTCACCAGAGCGAACTGCGCAGCACGGTCGGTACGACGGACCTCCTGCGGACCCAGCCCGTGCTCGTAGGGATCGAAGTCGACCTCCGCCGCCACCCGCGAACGAAACGGCGCCGCATCGAAGAAACTGATCGAACGAGTCGCGGTACGGCCCTCACTGAGCAGGTTCCAGAAGGCCTTCGCCCCCACCCCGCCCGGCGCCACCACCCCGACACCGGTGATCACCACCCGCCGGCCGCTCACTTCGACTCCCAGGTGTAGAAGCGGCGCGCCATCGCATCCGCCGGCGAACGCCAGGTGGCCGGGTCGTAGGCGCCGATGAACGGATCCAGGTCACGACTGATCGCCACGAACCGCGGATCACTCTTCGCCTCCTCGATCCGCTCGCCGCCCTGCTCGTCGTCGAAGTCCTGAAGATGGAAGTACAAGCCGTTGTACATGAAGAGCTGACGCCGCCGGGTGCCCATGAGGTGCGGCATCTCGGACTCGTCGAAGGCCGCGAAAAGCCGGGCCACTTCAGCACTCGACTGAGAATCCATACGGGCCACTATCAGATTGCTGTGCATACGACGTCCCCTCGGGAATGAACTACGCCTGTCACAAATTCCTTACCAGTGCCGTCCACGACGCGATTTCCTCGTCAGACAATGGCGGCCAGCACGGCTGTTCAGCAAGGTGCATCCCGTAGCCCCCCGCCGGATAAGGCGGATAGAGTCCGTTCCAGGCAAAACCCATCCACATCAGCCCCTCGCCGATGGTCTTTCCCAGGGACCGCAGGGCGGACCTGTTCCGAGGCCGCATCTCCATCTCCGTTCGTGAACCGGTCGTCACCAATTCAGTGACTGCTCAAGAGGGAATCAGTGATCCGTGGAAAATCGATGGAATACCCATCCAGCCGCACTCGCGCCCCCCTGGAGCGCCAAGCGAGCACCACCCGAGCACCACCCACGCGCCATCCGGGCACCACCCGCGCACCGCCCGGCCCCCCCGCGCCACCCATCAACGCGACAACAACACCCCACCCCCACGCACCCCAGAACCCCCCACCACCGCACCCAGCCGACGACGGTCCAACGGCGAAGCCCGCCGCTCCAACCGCGCCTCCAACAACCCCCGCGCCCGCCCCAACTCCCCACCCGCCACCAGCGCGAACAACAAAGTCTCCTCGACCACCTCACACTGCGCCCGGCTCGCACCCACCCGCGCCACCGAACCCACCAACGGCCCCAACAGCACAGCCGCCTCACCCCAACTGCCCCGCACCACCGCCGACAGCGCCTCACACAACGGCACAACCACCCCGCGGAACACCTCCTGACGGTGCACCGCCCCAAACCGCCGCAACCGCTCCAACCCCTCCACATCACCAGCCGCAGCCAACGCCACCGCCCCGTGCAACGCAGCGAACCCCGTCGCCGGCGCCTCCCACCAATCCCGCGGCGCCGCCCCCACCAACTCCTCCACCGGCAACGGACCCTGCCAGCACCCCGCCATCCGCGCCCGCCACAACAACGCCACCGAATCCACCAACAACCGCCCGCCACCCACCCGCGACGCCGTCAACTCCCGCCCGAAACGACGCAACACCGCCCCACCGTCATCCAACGTCAACTCATGCAACGCCGCATGCCACGACACATGCGAACGATGCCCCGCCCGCGCCCCATACCGCCCACTCCACCCATCCAGCCACGCCAACCCCGCCCGATGCTCCCCGGTCTCATAAAAAACATGAGCCCGCGCATGCACCGCATGCCCCGCCGCCGGATGAGCCTCCAGCGCACGCACACACAACGCCTCCGCCTCCTGCCAGCGCTCCTGCTCCTGCCGCACAAAAGCGAGCTGCCCCAAAAACCACCAGTCGTCGCCGTACACCGGCACCAGGCCCTCCACCAGCCGCCACGACTCCTGCCCACTCGTCACCCCACTGAAGGACACCGTCGGCACCGCCGCACTCACCACCAACGCATCACGCGGATACGCCCCGATGTGCCCCAGCAACGCCGCCCTGCCCTCCTCCTCGCTCCCCGCCACACGCGCACGCACCGCCGCAACCAGACTCCGCTCACGAGCATCCGCACGCCGCACCGCCGCACGCTCCGCCCGCGCCAACACAGCCGACACATCCACAGCACCCGCGCACTCATGACCGATCAACGCCAGCGCACCAAGACCCACCGCAAAATCCGGATCCTGCGCAACCGCCTCGACCAACAACTCCTGCGCACCCACCCGCCCCGCCAGCACACGCCCCAGCGCCCGGTCGTACAACTGCGCCACCCGCGGCGTCGTACTCAACGCCAGCCCGAACCGGTCCCTGGGCCGCCGCACCCCCCGCGGAGCACACACATCCAGCACACTCGCCGCAACCTCGGCCGCCTGAGCACGGATCTCCGGGATCGCCGTGGTCTCCAGCAGATTCCCCCGCCGCGCCGCCCCCAGCGTCCACAACCGAGGAGCAGGCCCCTCAGCAGCCAACAGCCGCCCATCACCACACGTGTCGAAACCCAGCCCCGCCGGACCCGGCCGAGCCTCCCCACGCGCCAGCAGACCACGCACCAAAGGATCCACCGACCGCCGCAGATCACTCTGCGCACCCGTGCAGTTCACCACCGCACCCACCCGCAGCACCCGGCCGTCACTGAGCACCACCTCCAGCCCGCCCTCGACCGCAGTCGTACGCACCACCCGCCCCGCCGACACCCGCAGCCCGCCCCCCGCACGCAACGCCCGCACAGCCGCCGCCGTACGCGGAGCCAGACGATGCCGGTGCACCTCCCAGGCCCGCAGATCCTCCCGGAAGAAACGCGCACGATCCGAGCCGGACAACTGCTGCCACAACCGCGCCGTCACCGGCCGCAGACCATCAAGACCAGGCCGCCAGTCACCACAAGCCCGCCGCGTCGCAGCCAGATGCCGGCGAACATCACGACGCAGCACATCCAGCCCGCGCGACCCGTCCAGAACAGCCGGCGCAGCCGGAGCAGCCGGCACCGCAAGATGCTCCTGAGGCACCAGACCATTCCGCGACACCGCATGCACCACCCGCCCCGGCCGCGCCAGCGAAACAGCCACATCAGCCATCGTCAGACCCGTCCCCACCAGCAGCACATCACCCCCCTCCGCCACCCGCTCCAAAGCACCCGCAGCCCACGGATCCGCGACGAACCGCCCACTCGCCCGCAACCCCCCGCACGCCCACTCCACCGACGGAGGAAGACCACCCAGCGCCAGCACACCCGCATCCACCCGCAACCGCGCCCCACTGCCCAACAGCACCACCAGCCCCCGCCCCTGCACCCGCGCATCGACCACCCGCTCACGCACCCGGTGCAACCGCACCCCCGGCGCACCGTCGACCGCCTCCTGCAGCACATCGGCCAGATACCCGCCGAACGTCCCACGCGCCACGAAGTCCCCAGGCAACACCCCCGGATGACGAACCCTCAGCCACCGCAGAAAATGATCCGCATCATCAGGCAGCGCACTCATCTTCGCAGCCGGCACATTCAGCACATGCCGACGGTCACCGGTCCCATAGGCAACACCCCGGCCGGTCCACTCACCCGGATCGACCAGCCACAACTCCAGCCGCACACCCGCCGCACCCGCCTGACGCACCAACTGAACAGCCGCCAGCGTGCCCGCCGCACCGGCCCCGACAACGGCCACACGACGCGTAGAAGAGAACTCATTCATCACATCACTCCTGACTGGTTCGGCCCGCACCACCGCCGGCACCCGCTGCCCCGAACACCCCACCGACCACCACCGCACCGAGCGCGGCCCCGACATCCCGATCAATCAGCAGGAACGAGCCCACACGCCGGTCACAGTGACGAACCGCAACAACGCACCCGCCACAACCAGCACGTCGACAGGCATCGCTAGAAATACCCCTCGCGCTTGCGATCCTCCATCGCAGCCTCCGAAACCCTGTCGTCCGCCCGGGTCGCACCCCGCTCAGTCAGCCGGCTGGCCGCAACCTCCGCCACGATCTCCGCATCCGTGACCGCCTCCGAATCGACAGCCCCCGTGCACGACATGTCACCCACGGTCCGATACCGCACCACACGCCGCTGCGGCACCTCACCCGCCCTCGGACCACCCCACGACCCCGCAGACAGCCACATACCGTCCCGCGAGAACACCTCACGCTTGTGCGCGTAATAGATCGACGGCAGCTCGACACGCTCACGCTCGATGTACTGCCACACATCCAACTCGGTCCAGTTGGACAACGGAAACACCCGCACATGCTCACCCGGCGCATGCCGCCCGTTGTACAACGACCACAACTCCGGCCGCTGACGCCGCGGATCCCACGCACCGAACTCGTCCCGCAACGAGAACACACGCTCCTTGGCCCGCGCCTTCTCCTCGTCCCGGCGCCCACCACCCAGCACCGCATCAAACCGATGCGCCTCGATCGCATCCAGCAACGGCACCGTCTGCAACGCATTACGCGACCCGTCCGCCCGCTCCCGCAACCGCCCCGCATCCAGATACTCCTGCACACAGGCGACATGCAGCCGCAGCCCCGCACGCGCCACCACCCGATCCCGATGCGCGATAACCTCCGGAAAATTGTGCCCGGTATCCACATGCAGCAGCACGAACGGCACCGCCGCCGGACGAAACGCCTTCAACGCCAGATGCAACATCACCAGCGAGTCCTTGCCACCCGAAAACAAGATCACCGGCCGCTCGAACTCACCCGCCACCTCACGCATCACATGAACGGACTCCGCCTCCAAAGCATCCAGATGCGACAACGCCAACACCGCCCCACCACCAGACACCCGACTGCCCTCGGCCGACATCACACCAGCCCCCTCTCAGCCAGGAAACCCTCCAACTGCACCGCACACCCAGCCACCGACCGCCCCGTCGTACCGATCCGCAACTCCGGACTGCACGGCTCCTCGTACGGATCGTCCACACCGGTCAGACCGCTCAACTGCCCCGCAGCCTGCCGCGCATAGAGCCCCTTCACATCACGCTCACCACACACCTCGACCGGCGTCGCCACATGAACCTCCACGAACGCCGTCCCATGAGCCGCATGACGAGCCCGCACTGCCGCACGCGACGCCGCATACGGCGCGATCACCGGAGCCAGAACCATCACACCGTGCGCCGCCAACCGCTGCGCCACGAACCCCACCCGGCCCACATGCGCATGCCGGTCCTCACGAGAGAAACCCAGATCCCTGGAGAGGAACAGACGCACCTCATCACCGTCGAGAACCTCCACCCGCCGCCCCCGCGCCCGCAACCGCTCCGCCAGAGCCCGGGCCAGCGTGGACTTCCCCGCACTGGGCAGCCCGGTCAGCCACACAGTCGCCCCACGACCACCAGGCCCGGCGAGCACACCGGCCGGAACCGGCGCACCGGCCCCCAGAGACTGAACAGACGCCACGGCGACACCCTCCTCGGCTGACATCCCGCGCCTCAAGCGGTGACGAACTCGACCAGAGCCCGCCCCAGCACATCCATGTCGATCCGATGCCACGAACCCGGCAACTCCACAGAACGCCCGCCAGGCAGCGCCGCAGCCGTCGCACGCGCGGCCGCCCGCAGCCACTCGCTCGTGTGATCGCTGTTCAGAACCAAAGACGGCGTCGCGCAGCCGGCCAGCCGCTCCACCGGCACCTCACAGTCGCCACAGATCTCCAGGTCATAGGCCAGCGTGTGCGCATTGGCCTCATTGACCGCCCAGATAGGCCCCTTGCGCCACTCCGCAACCGTGTCCGGCGTCAGCCCCAGAAAACTGCCGAGGTAGTACTCCACCGCCTCGTGACGCCGCTCCTGCTCCATCAGCACCCGGATCGTCTTCGCCACGTTCCACGGAGGCTTCGGAAAACCCTCCGTGCGGTAGAACGGCTCGTGCAGCGCCAGCCGGCTGACCGGCACACCCGACAACACCGCCTCGATCGCCAGGTTCGCCCCGGAACTCCCCGCGAACACCGCGGCCGACCCGCCGGCCTCCTGGATGACCGCCTCCAGATCCTCCACCTCACGCGCCACCGCATACTGCGCGGCATCACCGCTCTCACCCCGCCCACGCCGGTCATAGACGTACACGGTGCAGTGCGCGGTGAGCTCCGGCACCAGCGCGTCGAAGATGGTGTGATCGCGGAACGAACCGTTCAGCAACACGATCGGCGGCCCCTGACCGGCCTTCTCATAGGCGATCGTCGTGCCGTCCCTGGAAATGACTTTGCGCATCACGCACTCCTCACACCGGAACCGAGGCGCTGTCACCCCGCGTACTCGAAATCGTCGAGTGACGCAGTGGACCACCGCTCGAGAACCGGTCGTGAGCACGCTCAGACAGGACGGAGAACGACCCCGAAGAACACCGAGCTACGGGACCAGGCGCAGTTCCACCCAGTCCACCACGTCACCGTCCAGGCGATAACGATCGACCTCCAAGGTGAACCCGGCCCGCTCGGCGAACCGCAACCCCGCAGCGCTCGAGGCCAGCAGAACCGTCTCGACCTCCTCCGCACCCAGAGAACGAGCCACGGCCAGGCCGCGCTCGTACAGAGCCAGACCGAACCCACGGCCCCGGTGCTCCGACAGCACACGCGAGATCACCACACCCACCCCGCCCCGCGGCGCCCGCACGGTCGAGCAGCCGACCAGAACACCACCGGCGTAAGCCACCTCCAGGACATTGCGCCCCGCCCGCTCACACACATCACCGGGGGACAGACGCGCGGACTCGGCCGGCACCACCGTGTTGTGCACGTACTGCCAGTCGCCGACCAGAGCACCATCAATGCCGGCATCACCGGTCAGAGTCTCGATACGAAGATCAGTCATCGCCGCAGCCAACCGCGCAGACACCGAACTGTCAGTGACGCCCGGCACATACGGAGGGTCCCGGAGCGGGGCAACCACCAGGACCTGCCCGGCCGTCAACGACGTTCCCGCGCTCAGTCATGCCTGTTGCCCCCTCGACGGTTCCAAGCCGACCAAGACCGGGCTAACCACTTCGCTTCGTCAACCGTCCGCCTTCGACGCTCAAGCAGCTGGAGAAGACTCTCTACAGGTTCTGTGACGAGCCCTATGGCAACTCCGATAGCGAGTGGTGACTGCTTCAGTTTGCACACAAGAGAAAAGCAGGGCGAGCAATCACCACGCCGGAAGTTTCCCGATACAAGCACCTTGCCAGGTGGCCAAATTCCTGCAAGGTCAGGGTAGTTACGGTATATTGGGCACTACGACCTGCCGAGGAAAAGGATCCCTGTAATGCCGGAAAGGACACACGATTTCGGCCATTACGGGGCCCAGGGCATCAAAGGCAGCGAAGCTGTAGCCCGTCAGCTCGACCAGCTCGCCGGATTCATCGCCACCCCGGTCACCGCCAAACGTGGCCTCCAGGCGCGCCTCGCCTACCTTACGAGGTCGGAACACGCCCGACAGGCCGCCCGGGCAGCAGGCCTGACCGTCACCGACCGCACCATCAAGGCCTGGATCGACGGCAAGCGCAGCCCCTCCAAGGCCAGCCTCGAGCAGATCGAAACCGCATACCGCACCGTGCGCCGGCAGAACGTTGCCCGCTACCTGCTGCGTCGACTCAATGCCGGGGGAGGGACGAGGGTGGAGATCC
The DNA here is from genome assembly GCF_040297005.1 of Streptomyces sp. NPDC001904. Taxonomy (NCBI): domain Bacteria; kingdom Bacillati; phylum Actinomycetota; class Actinomycetes; order Kitasatosporales; family Streptomycetaceae; genus Streptomyces; species Streptomyces sp. NPDC001904. Next base: position 97,467 of record NZ_JBEOYI010000028.1, read on the forward strand.
ACCCGTTCAACCAGTCCCGGGTCGACCGCAGGTTCCAGCGGGTGTTGGAGTACCGCAGCCTCAATGTCCGGCAGTGGGACACTCTCATCCGGTCCTGGGCGGCAAGGGACATGGGCTCTCTTGACAATGCGTGGGTGGACACCATTGTGGATCTGGGATCCCAGTGGGGACAGTATGAATACGTGTCGACTGTCGGGTTTGCCGCGTAGGAAATGATGGTTTGTCAAGTCCTGGTTTTGGGAAGGATTTGACGCTCCGTCAGCCGGAGTGCGGGCCCCTGCTGTTGCTGCCGCTTTTAGGTAAATTCGCGGAGCGTATTTACCCCGTAATTCGCGGAGCGAATTACGGCAGGCCGAATTTCGGAGCAATTCGAGCCGCGGACAACGGAGTTGGCCGCGCCGGGCACGGAGTGGCCGGCCAGCCGCGCGGAGCGCGGCGGTTCTTCCGCCGCGTAGCGGCGGCGCGTCGTGTCTGCGGAGCAGACCGCGCGC
>NZ_JBEOYI010000029.1:0-94715 GCF_040297005.1 Streptomyces sp. NPDC001904
GCCCCTGAAAGGCCTGCGGCCTTCAGGGGCGCGGGGAACTGCGCGACCAGCCACGACGCGACCTGCGCCCGACCACGCACCCGAAAAGCCCTGAGGCCCGCCCCCCGAACCGGGAGACGGGCCTCAGGAGAAGCTCGGGTCAGTGCGAGTGACCGTGGCCGTGGCCGTGACCGGCGTCGGCCTCGTCCTCGGCCGGCTTCTCGACGACGAGGGTCTCGGTCGTCAGGAGCAGCGAAGCGATCGACGCGGCGTTCTCCAGCGCGGAGCGCGTCACCTTGACCGGGTCGATGACGCCGGCCTTGACCAGGTCGCCGTACTCGCCGGTGGCGGCGTTGTAGCCCTGGCCCTTCTCCATCTCCTTGACCTTGGAGACGATGACGTAGCCCTCCTGGCCGGCGTTCTCACCGATCCAGCGGAGCGGCTCGACGACGGCGTTGCGGACGACGGCGACGCCGGTGGCCTCGTCGCCCTCCTTGCCGAGGGAGCCCTCGAGGACCTTGGAGGCGTGCACCAGAGCGGAGCCACCACCGGAGACGATGCCCTCCTCGACCGCGGCGCGGGTCGCGGAGATGGCGTCCTCCAGACGGTGCTTCTTCTCCTTGAGCTCGACCTCGGTCGCGGCACCGACCTTGATCACGCAGACGCCGCCGGCCAGCTTCGCGAGGCGCTCCTGGAGCTTCTCGCGGTCCCAGTCGGAGTCCGTGTTCTCGATCTCGGCCTTGATCTGGTTGACGCGGCCCTCGACGTCGGCCTTGTTGCCGCCACCGTCGACGATCGTGGTGTCGTCCTTGGTGATGGTCACGCGGCGCGCGGAGCCGAGGACGTCCAGACCGGCCTGGTCGAGCTTGAGGCCGACCTCTTCGGCGATGACGGTGGCACCGGTGAGGGTGGCCATGTCCTGCAGCATCGCCTTGCGGCGGTCGCCGAAGCCCGGGGCCTTGACCGCGACGGCGTTGAACGTGCCGCGGATCTTGTTCACGACCAGGGTCGACAGGGCCTCGCCCTCGACGTCCTCGGCGATGATGAGGAGGGGCTTGGAGCCGCCGGCCTGGATGACCTTCTCCAGGAGCGGGAGCAGGTCCTGGATGGACCCGATCTTGCCCTGGTGGATCAGGATGTACGGGTCGTCGAGGACGGCCTCCATACGCTCCTGGTCGGTGACGAAGTACGGGGACAGGTAGCCCTTGTCGAAGGCCATGCCCTCGGTGAAGTCCAGCTCCAGACCGAAGGTGTTGGACTCCTCGACGGTGATGACACCGTCCTTGCCGACCTTGTCCATCGCCTCGGCGATGAGCTCGCCGACCTGCGAGTCCTGGGCGGACAGACCGGCGACGGCCGCGATGTCGGACTTCTCGTCGATCGGGCGGGCCGTGGCCAGCAGGTCCTCGGAGATGGCCTTGACGGCGGCGTCGATGCCCTTCTTCAGGGCGGCCGGGGAGGCACCGGCGGCGACGTTGCGCAGACCCTCGCGGACCAGGGCCTGGGCGAGCACGGTGGCGGTGGTGGTGCCGTCACCCGCGATGTCGTTGGTCTTGGTCGCCACCTCCTTCACCAGCTGGGCGCCGAGGTTCTCGTACGGGTCCTCGATCTCGACCTCACGGGCGATCGTGACACCGTCGTTGGTGATGGTGGGGGCGCCGAACTTCTTGTCGATGACGACGTTGCGGCCGCGGGGGCCGATCGTCACCTTCACCGTGTCGGCAAGCTTGTTGACGCCGCGCTCAAGGGCGCGACGGGCGTCCTCGTCGAACTTCAGGATCTTCGCCATGGGAGCGTTTCAGCCCTCTCGGAAAACTAGGGTGAAGCTTGGTGTGAAAACGAACCGCGCCCCCGACCCCGGCTGATGTGAATCGCGGGTGCCAGGGGCGCAGATCGAAAGCTGAAGCTATGTCGCTTCGGTGAAGCCGGTAATCCGGAAGCGGACTACTTCTCGACGATCGCGAGCACGTCGCGGGCCGAGAGGACGAGGTACTCCTCGCCGTTGTACTTGACTTCGGTGCCGCCGTACTTGCTGTACAGCACGATGTCGCCGGTCTTCACGTCGAGCGGAAGACGCTCGCCGTTCTCGAAGCGGCCCGGGCCCACGGCGAGGACGACGCCCTCCTGGGGCTTCTCCTTCGCGGTGTCCGGGATGACCAGGCCAGAGGCGGTGGTCTGCTCGGCGTCGAGCGGCTGGACCACAATGCGGTCCTCGAGCGGCTTGATGGCAACCTTGGAGCTGGTGGTCGTCACGATCCGACCTCCCCCTTCGGAGATCTCACGGGGTTAACTGTCTGAGGTGGCGACCAGGTGGATCCGTCGTCGCGGGTGCCGGACCTGCCCGTCGCTGTTGGCACTCTCCTACGGCGAGTGCCAGAGCCGAGACTATGACCGCGATTAGCACTCGGTCAAGCGGACTGCTAATCGAGCTCTCCGCGCGGCGCTCTTCCGTCCCTCTCGCACACCCTCCCCGGAGGCCTCCCGTAGGCCCCCGAAGGCCTCCGGCCGGGCACGGATCGGTCTCGGTCGGGGAACGTACGGGTGGAGCCCACGGTTCCGTACGAGAGTCCTGGCATGACCGGTCACCAGCGCACTCCGCCGTTCCCCGGGGGCCGCTGACATGGAGCGGCCGGACGACGACTGGTTCGCGGGCGGCTGCCTGGTGGCCCTCGTCCTGCTCCTGGAGGCCGCCTACCTGGCTCTCGTGGTGTTCAGCCTGGCCCTTCAGGGCCTCGGCGGCGCGGACCCGGAGCGGGTGGCGCCGGACCGGACCGAGGTGTGGCTCTGGTGCGGCGGTGCGGCGGCGGCGCTGTTCTTCGGGGCCGTGTTCCTGTGGCTGCGGCGCCCGTGGGCCGCGTCGGTCCAGCTGTTCGCCGCCGCGTGGGCGGCGACCCTGGCGGCCGCCGCCTGGCAGCGGGTTCAGACGTAGTCCTCCAGCCGGGCCACCGTGAACCCCTGCTCCTGGACCCGCCGCAGCATCCGCGAGGTCATCTCCGTCAGGGTCGTGCCCTTCAGGTCGGCGGGGCCGCGGAAGTGGGCCAGGATGATGTCGCCGGGGCGCAGCCGGTCCCCGTCGGCGTAGCGGAGGTCGTTGATCTGCATCGAGGCGCGCCACAGGACGATCGCGTCGATGCCGCAGTCGGCGGCCGCGCGCAGGGTGTCGGCGTCGTAGTCCCCGTAGGGCGGGCGGAACAGCCGCGGGGCCGACCCGAAGCGGGACTTGAGCCGGGTCTGCTGGCCGCAGATCTCGGCGTGCTGGTCGACGTAGCCCCGGCCGGGCAGGAAGGGATGGGTCAGGGTGTGGTTCTCCACCTGGGCGCCCAGCCGCCGCAGCCGGCCGAAGTGGTCGTAGCCGGTGGCCGCGGCGGAGTCGGCGAGGAACATGGAGATCGGCAGCCGCAGCTCGCGGACCATGTCGACGAACCGGGGATCCTTCTCGGCGCCGTCGTCGAAGGTCAGGAAGACGACCTTGTCGCGGGTGGGTACGTGGTCGATGACCGGCGGCACCCTGCCGGGGGCGCGGGCCGCGAGCGCCCGGTGCGGCCGGGGAGCCGGGGCCAGCGGGGCGGTCAGGCCCCAGCGGCGGTGGGCGTCCACGTCCGGGGCGGGGGCACCGGCCGCCGCGGGCGGGTCGGACCTGCGGACCTTCTGCGCCGCCTTGCGGCCCATCCGCTCGATCGGGTCGACGGACTGCGCGCACCCGGTGAGCAGCGTGGCGGCCAGCGCGCAGGCGATCGCCGCCCGCGCCCCCGGCCGCCGGAGACCGCCCCCCGCCCATGGAGCTGTCACAGGTAGTCCTCCAGGCGTGCCACCGCGTACCCCTTGCCGGTGACGTACTTCATGAACGTACGGATCATGTCGGGCATCGTGCCCTTCCAGTCCTCGCGACCCCGGAAATGCGTGAGGATGATGTCGCCCGGATGGATGTCGCGGTCCCACTCGCGGTAGTCCATTCGGTCCACGAAGACCTCGGCGTTCCAGATGGGCGCGTACTTCACCCCGCAGGACTTGGCGGCCTTCAAGGTGGCCTGGTTGTAGTTGCCGTAGGGCGGGCGGAAGAGGGTGGGGCGCTTGCCGTAGCGCTTCTCGATGACGTCCTGCATGCCGCAGATCTCGCGCTTCTGTCCCGCGTAGGACAGGCCCGGCAGGTAGGGGTGGGTCAGCGTGTGGTTGTTCAGGCTCACCCCGGCCTTCTGCATCGTCCTGAAGTAGCCGTAGTCCTCCTTGGCGAGGTAGTCGCTGAGGAAGGCGGTGTACGGGATCTTCAGCTCGCTCATCATCCGCACGAACGCCGGGTCCTTCTCGGCGCCGTCGTCGATCGTGAGGAAGACGATCTTCTGCTTGGTGGGGATCGTCGTGAAGACGGGCGGCAGGCCGAGTTCCTTCTGCCCGTCGACCTCGAAGCCCTTGCGCGGCTCGATGTGCGGCTTGTGCGCGGGCGGGGCCGGCGCGGTCAGCGGCGGCGCGGCCAGGCCCCAGCGCCTGGCCGCCGCGACGACGCGGGTGCGTTCGGCCTTGAGGCGGGTGGCGTACGAGTCGAGGGCCTGGGCCGGCGGGGCCTTCAGCGGCTGCTGACCGGGGGCCGGGCGCACGGCCGTGCTGTCGCCGCCGCCCGCGGCGCAGCCGGAGGCGAGGGCGCAGGCCGCGAGGACGGCGACGGAGAGCCGTCTCACCGTCCACCTTCTGCCGCTTTTTTCGTTTTGTCGTACTAGTTGCATGGCGCCGGATCTTTGCAGCTCAACGCCCTGGCCGGGGGCCGACACCACCGCCGTGCACGGGATCGTCCACCGACTGGCGGACAATGGGCCGGGTGAACGACCCCGCCTCCTTCGCCGCCCTGCTCACCGACGAGGGCCGCGCCCTGCTCGACGCCCTGCGCGACCACGACCCGGCCCAGGAACTCGCGCTCGCCACCCGGCTGCGCCGCGAGCACCCGGCCGACCTCGTCTCGGCCGCGCTCGCCCAGGCCCGGCTGCGGCAGCGGGCGGTGGCGAAGTTCGGCGCGCAGGACGCGGCCCGGATGTACTTCACGGCGAACGGCGTCGAGCAGGCGACCCGGACCAGCGTGGCCGCGTACCGCGCGGCGCGCTTCGAGCAGCTGGGCGTACGGTCCGTCGCCGATCTGTGCTGCGGCATCGGCGGCGACGCGATCGCGCTGGCCCGCGCGGGGATCTCCGTCCTCGCCGTGGACCGCGACCCGCTGACCTGCGCCGTGGCCCGGGCCAACGCCGGGGCGCTGGGGCTGGGCGAGCTGATCGAGGTGCGGGAGGCGGATGTCACGGAGGTGGACACGTCCGCGTACGACGCCGTGTTCGTGGACCCCGCGCGCCGGGGCGGCCGCGGGCGCATCTTCGACCCCGAGGCCTACTCCCCTCCCCTGTCCTGGGCCGTCGCCGCCGCGCTGAAGGCGCCCCGGGCGGCCCTGAAGATCGCGCCCGGCATCCCGCACGAGGCGATCCCGGACGCGGCCGACGCCGAGTGGATCTCGGACGGGGGTGACGTGAAGGAGGCCGTGCTGTGGTTCGGGACCGACCCCGGGAGGATGCGGGCCACCCTGCTGCCGGGCCCGCGGGAGCTGGCCGGGCGCGGCCTGCCGGACCCTCATGTACGCCCGGTGGGGCGGTACTTGTACGAGCCCGACGGCGCCGTCATCCGGGCCCATCTGGTCGCCGAGGTGGCCGAGCAGGTCGGCGGCGGGCTGCTCGACGAGACCATCGCGTACGTCACGGCGGACGAACTGCGGCCGACGCCGTACGCGGCCGCGTACGAGATCACCGACCAACTCCCCTTCAACGTGAAGAAGTTGAAGGTGCTGCTGCGCGAGCGCGGGGTCGGGGTGCTCACCGTGAAGAAGCGCGGGTCGGCCGTGGAGCCGGAGGAACTGCGGCGCAAGGTCATGCCGAAGCCCTACGGGAAGGCGTCGGCGACGGTGTTCCTGACACGGGTGGCGGGGGCGCCGACCATGCTGGTGGGCCGGAGCGCCCGCTGAGGTCACGGGGCCGGGTCACGTACCACTGGCCGCGCGCCGAGCCGTGGCGGCAGTCGTTCGGGGAGTTCACCCCGGGGAGCAGGACGGTCGCGCTCGGCGCGCTAGCGCAGTGACTCCCAGAGGTCCTTGGCCTCCGGTTCGTCGGCCACCACCCGGTTGCGGTCGGACGGCGCCGGCACCACGGGCATCATCACCGTCTTCACGGAGTCGCCGGACAGGTCCTGGAGGCTGCGCGCCAGGCCCGACAGCTTGCTCAGCGAGTCGAGGCCGGTGTCCGTGGTGAGGGCGCCCGTCGCCGCGTCGGCGACCTTGTAGAGGCGGGCCGGGCTGGTGAGCAGGCCGGAGGCCGACACCTCGTCCGCCAGCGCCTTCACCAGCTGCTGCTGGAGCTTGATGCGGCCCAGGTCGCTGCCGTCGCCGACGCCGTGCCGGGTCCGGGCGAAGGCCAGGGCGGTCGTACCGTCGAGATGGTGCGGGCCGGCCTCCAGATGGAGCTGGCTGAGGTCGTCGTCGATGTCCTCGTCGGTGGTGATGTCGACACCGCCGAGCGCGTCGACGAGCTTCGCGAAGCCCGCGAAGTCGACCTCCAGGTAGTGGTCCATGCGCACGCCGGTCATGGTCTCGACGGTCTTCACCGCGCAGACCGGACCGCCCAGCGAGTAGGCGCTGTTGAACATGACGTCGTACGCGACCGCCGTCGTCCCGCCGGACTCCGTCGGGCACGAGGGGCGCTGTACGAGGGTGTCGCGCGGGATGCTGACGACGGTCGCCTCGGACCGGTCGGCGTTCAGGTGCAGCACCATCGCCGTGTCGGACCGCGCGCCGCCGCTGTCGCCGCCGCCGAGCTTCTTGTTCTCCTTGCCCGAGCGCGAGTCCGAGCCGAGGACGAGGACGTTCAGGACGCCCTTCTCGACCGGTTCCTGCGACGCGGAGGCCGACGGCGAGGGCGAGGGACCCGTCCCGTCGGCGCGGGCCGGGCGGTTGTCGCCGAGCGCGCTGTCGATGTCGACGCTGCGGATGTTGTGGTCCAGGTGCCAGTACACCCAGCCGGCGCCGGCACCGCCGACCACGAGGGCGCAGCCGAGCACGACACCGGCGACCTTCACCGCACGCCCACGGAACCGTTTCTTCTCAGTCACTCAGGGAACGTAAGTCCGAATTATTACAGCGGTAAACCTCTCGCCCCGACTCTTCGGAAAATCTCAGAAAATCTCGGATACACACCACCGCGAAACAGCCCTTATCGGGCCACCTCGCCGGACCGCGGCTCAGGCGGTCTCGAACCGCCAGCGGTGCACCGCCCGCGTCACCAGGGCGCCGTCCGGCTCGGGCAGTTCGGGGAGTTCGGCGTCGTACGCGGCCTCCCACCAGGTGATGACGAGGACCCGGTCCTGGGGCGCCCGCAGCGTCTCGCGGCGCACCGGCTCGCGCGCCAGGGGCTGCGCCTTGGCCCAGGCGAGCAGTGCGTCACCGCGTCCGGCGACCGCCCGGGCCTCCCACATCAGGGCGACGCTCACGAGTAGAGGTTCTCCTTGCTCACCTCGTGCACGTGGTCGTGGCCGTGGTGGTGCCCGTGGCCGTGGCCGGGCACGTGCGTCTCGGTCACCGGCAGCGACGAGTCGGCCGACAGGTCCCACGAGGAGGCCTCCCGGTTCCTGGCCACCATCTCGGCGCCCAGCGCGGCGACCATCGCGCCGTTGTCCGTGCACAGCTTGGGGCGCGGCACCCGCAGCCGGATCCCGGCCCGCTCGCAGCGCTCCTGGGCGAGGGCGCGCAGCCGCGAGTTGGCCGCGACGCCGCCGCCGATCATCAGGTGGTCGACGCCCTCGTCCTTGCAGGCGCGGACGGCCTTGCGGGTCAGCACGTCGACGACGGCCTCCTGGAAGGACGCCGAGACGTCCCGCACCGGCACGTCCTCACCGGCGGCCCGCCTGGCCTCGATCCAGCGGGCCACGGCGGTCTTGAGCCCGGAGAAGGAGAAGTCGTACGCGGGATCGCGCGGGCCCGTCAGACCGCGAGGGAAGGAGATCGCGTTCGGGTCGCCCTCCTTGGCGTACCGGTCGATGACCGGGCCGCCGGGGAAGCCGAGGTTGAGCACGCGCGCGATCTTGTCGAACGCCTCCCCCGCCGCGTCGTCGATGGTCGCGCCGAGCGGGCGCACGTCGGAGGTGATGTCGGCGGACAGCAGCAGCGACGAGTGACCGCCGGAGACCAGCAGCGCCATCGTCGGCTCGGGCAGCTTGCCGTGCTCCAGCTGGTCGACGCAGATGTGCGAGGCGAGGTGGTTGACGCCGTAGAGCGGCTTGTCGAGCGCGTACGCGTACGCCTTCGCGGCTGAGACGCCGACGAGCAGCGCGCCCGCGAGCCCGGGGCCCGCGGTGACGGAGATGCCGTCGAGGTCCTTGGCGGTCACCCCGGCGTCCTTCAGGGCGCGCTGGATCGTCGGGACCATCGCCTCCAGGTGCGCGCGGGAGGCGACCTCGGGGACGACGCCGCCGAAGCGGGCGTGCTCGTCGACGCTGGAGGCGACGGCGTCGGCGAGCAGGGTGGTGCCGCGGACGATGCCGACGCCGGTCTCGTCGCAGGAGGTCTCGATGCCGAGGACGAGGGGTTCGTCAGCCATGGTTCTTCTCTTCTGTCTCGGGCGTGGTGGTCAGGCGCATCACGAGGGCGTCCACGTTGCCCGGCTGGTAGTAGCCGCGGCGGAAGCCGATCGGCTCGAAGCCGAAACGCTCGTAGAGCTTCTGCGCCCGGGTGTTGTCGACGCGCACCTCGAGCATCACCTCGGCGACCTCGAAGGCGGTGGCGTGCCGCAGCAGTTCGGTGAGCAGCCGGGCGCCGAGCCCGCTGCCCCACTGGTCGCGGGCGACGGCGATGGTCTGGATGTCCGCCAGGTCCGCGGAGGCGGCGACCCCGCCGTAGCCGAGCAGCCGGTCGCCGTCGTACGCGACGACGTACCGCCGCGTCGACCCGACCCCGCGCGCGTGCGCGAGCTCGGACCAGAACATGCCGCGCGACCAGGCGTCGTCCGGGAAGAGGTCCTTCTCCAGGGCGAGCACCGGGTCGATGTCCCACCAGCGCATCTCGCGGATGTCGACGTCCACAGTGGTCACTGGGGGGTGACCACCTTGTAGTTCTTGGGGACCTGCGCGTCGGGCCTGCGCAGGTACAGCGGCCGGGGCTCCAGCAGTTCCTCGCCCGCGGCCAGCTTCTCGGCGGCCAGCGCGGCGAGGGCGGCGGCGCTGACGTGCTCGGGGGCGTGCGCGTCCGGGAAGACCTCGGGGTAGAGCAGCGCGCCCGCGCCGACGGCGGGCACCCCCGCGACCTGCTCGGCGATGTCGGCGGGCCGGTCGACGGCGGCCTCGGTGACACGGGTGCGCGGGTTCTCGTAGCGCGCCCAGTACACCTCCTTGCGCCGGGCGTCGGTGGCGACGACGAACGGGCCCTCCACCTGGGCCTCGAAGGCGAGCCCGTCCAGCGTGCACACGCCGTGCACGGGCACGTCGAGGGCGAGCCCGAAGGTGTCGGCGGTCATCAGCCCGACGCGCAGTCCGGTGTACGGTCCCGGGCCGACGCCCACGACGATCCCGGTGACGGCGTCGAGCTTCAGCCCGGCCTCCTGGAGCACCCGGTCGACGGCGGGCAGCAGCAGCTCCCCGTGTCTGCGGGCGTCCACCTGGCTCGACTCCGCGACGACGGAGGAGCCGTCGTGCAGGGCGACGGTGACGGCGGGGGTGGCGGTATCCACAGCGAGCAACAGCACGCGAACAGCCTACGACCACACAAGAGCGGACACGTCCGGACCGCCCACAACCAGGGGAGCGACTGCTCCCGGCTGCTACCGTCACCGGGAGCAGTCGAACACCGAGAGGCAGGCACCTGGTGGCACGGAGCAGCACCGGATTCGTGACCGCGCTGACCGCGGGCGCGCTCGCCGTGGTCGGCTTCCTCGCCTACCAGGCATCGGCCAGCGCGCCGGCCGACCTCGGCTCGCCGAAGTCCTCGTCGTCGTCCTCCTCCTCGTCCGCCTCCCCGAAGAAGAAGGCGGACCCGAAGGCGCTCCCCGCGCAGTCCGGCAAGGGCGAGCGGGTGGTCTACGCGCTGGACGCGGACCGCGTCTGGCTGGTGGGCGCGGGCGGCAAGGTGCAGCGCACGTACGAGGTGACGCCCGGCACGGTCGACCCGGCGCCCGGCAAGTACACGGTGAACTCGCGCTCGGGGGCGATCCCGGGCACGGACGGCACGCCGGTCGAGCACGTGGTGCGGTTCGCCAGTGCGAACGGGGTGGTGATCGGGTTCAGCGCCGCCGTCGACGGCTCCACGCCCGAGCCCGACCCGACGAAGCAGACCGGCGGCATCCGCGAGTCGCGGGCCGACGGCAACGCGATGTGGGAGTTCGCCACCTTCGGGCGGCTCGTCGTCGTGGTGCCCTAGCCGGACTTCTCAGCAGCGTTCGACGGCGTGCCCGCCCGGGCGGGCGGCGTCGAGACCAGGCGTGCCGCCGCGCACGAGGCCAGCAGCTCCCCCATCGACACCCCGCGCGCCACGTCCCGCCCCGCGCGCGGCAGCAGCGGCGCCGCGCGGGTCTCTACGTCACGTTCCGATGCCGACATGGACGCCTCCCGGGGCCGCCAGAGCAATCGTGGTTAGGTAGACCTAACCAAGACCGGCTTCCATGTGAACACGCCGAAGGGGCGTCGCGCAACATGTTGCCGACGCCCTGTCGGGATGTGGGGAGAAGAGGCGGTCAGCCCGCCAGCGACGGCAGGTCCGCCTCGGTCCAGCGCGCCCCGATGCCGTGCAGCGTCACCACGCGCACCTCGTCGTCGGTGTCGCCGGTGGCCCGGTCGATGAGCACGTGCAGCCGGTCGTCGGAGAGCTCCTCGACCTTGCCGTCGCCCCACTCGACGACGACCACGGAGTCCGGGAGCGAGACGTCGAGGTCCAGGTCCTCCATCTCGTCGAGACCGCCGCCGAGCCGGTAGGCGTCGACGTGCACCAGCGCCGGGCCCGCACCGAGCGGCGGGTGGACGCGGGCGATCACGAACGTCGGCGAGGTCACCGCACCGCGCACGTCCAGGCCCGCGCCGAGGCCGCGGGTCAGCGTCGTCTTGCCGGCGCCCAGCTCACCGGTGAGCATCACGAGGTCGCCGGGGCGCAGCCGTTTCGCCAGGGCGAGGCCCAGCTCCCCCATCTCGGCGGGCGAGCCGACCGTGACCGTGACGGTAGAAACAGGCGTGCCGGGAGAGGCGGGGGTCGCGGGGGTGGCGGGTTCAGCCGCCGGGTTGTGCGGTGCTGCCGGTGTCTCCATAGATCCCCACGGTAGCGGCTGCCGGTACCGCTCCCGTACGGGCCAGCAGATCGGCCAGCCGGTCCGTCACGACCTCCGGGTGCTCCAGCATCACCAGGTGCCCGGCGTCCGGCACCAGCACGAACTCGGCCTCGGGCAGCAGCTCCGCGATCGCCTCGCTGTGCCCGCTCGGCGTCACCAGGTCCTGCTCCCCCGCGAGGACGAGGACGGGCAGCCCCGCGAAGCGGCTCAGCGCGGCCGTCTTGTCGTGCTCCTGGAACGCCGGGTAGAACTCGGCGACCACGTCGATCGGCGTGCCCTCGATCATCCGCTCGGCGAACCGGGCGATCGCCGGGTCCACGTCCCGGGTCGCGAACGAGTACCGCTTGATGATCCCGGCGAACAGGTCGGCGGTGGCCCTGCGCCCCCGCTCGACCAGCTCGGCACGCTGCCCGAGGGCCTTGAGGACGCCGGGCAGGACCCGCCGCACGACGTTCACCCCGGCCACCGGGAGCCCGTAGTTCACCTCGCCGAGCCGGCCCGACGACGTGCCCACGAGCGCGGCGCCCACGACCCGGTCGCGGACCAGCTCGGGGTGCTGGTCGGCGAAGGCCATCACGGTCATGCCGCCCATGGAGTGGCCGACGAGGACGAGCGGGCCCTCGGGCGCCGCCGCGTCGACGACGGCCTTCAGGTCGCCGCCGAGGGTGTCGATGGAGACCGGCCGGCCGCTCTCCGTCTGCTCCACCCCGCGCCCGGAGCGGCCGTGGCTGCGCTGGTCCCAGTACACGCACCGCACGACACCGCGCAGGGCCGCGCGCTGGAAGTGCCAGGAGTCCTGGTTCAGGCAGTAGCCGTGGCTGAACACGACGGTGACGGGCGCGGGCGCCTTGCGGCCGAACAGGCGCCGTCTGCGGGTGCCGGTGGCGTCCTCCGGCTCCACGTCGTCGACCTCGTAGTACAGCTCGGTGCCGTCCGCGGCGTACGCCTTGCCGGGCACGCCGCGCAGTGAGCCGTAGGGCCCGGACGCGTCCAGCGCGAGCCGCGCCTTCCTGCGCATCCCGCGCCCCACGGTGAGCCGCTCCACGGCGACTCCGGCGGCGGCGCCCGCGGCGACCACCCCCACCGCGGCGCCCGCCAGGCCGGCCCGCCGCCAGCTCCCCGAGGCCGCCGCCGCTGCCTCGGTGACGGCCGCCGTGGCCTGTGCGCTGGTCTCGCTCACGTGCCGCTCCCTCGCTGTGCGCGCCGGTGCTCCGCTGTGCCGTGCTTCCCGAGTTTCCCGGACGGTCCGTGATTCACACAGTGCGGGTCCGCTCGGTCCGCACCGCGTCCGGTGTCCCGGGCGCTCCTGCGACGTAGACGCGCGGGACGCGGGAACCGATCCGCGTGACGATCTCGTACGCGATCGTGCCCGCTGCCGCCGCCCAGTCCTCGGCGGTCGGCTCTCCGGCGTCGCCGGGGCCGAACAGCACCGCCTCGTCGCCCGCGGCCGGCTCGTCGCCGCCGAGGTCGACGACGAACTGGTCCATCGCGACCCGGCCCGCGACCGTGCGCCGCTTGCCGCCGATCAGGACGGGGCCGGTGCCCGAGGCGTGCCGCGGGATGCCGTCCGCGTACCCCAGCGGCACCAGGGCGAGGGTCGTGGGGCCCGGAGTGACGTAGTGGTGCCCGTAACTGACGCCGAGGCCGCCCGGCGCGTGCTTCACGAGCGCGAGCGACGCCTTCAGGGTCATCACCGGGCGCAGCCCGAAGTCCTCCGGCGTGCCCAGCTCGGGGCTGGGCGAGATGCCGTACATGGCGATGCCCGGGCGGACCAGGTCGAAGTGGGTCTCGGGGAGGGTGAGCGTGCCCGGCGAGTTCGCGATGTGCCGCACCTCGGGGGTGACGCCCTCGCCCTCCGCGTACCCGACCATCTCGCGGAACTCGCTCAACTGGGCGGCGATGGAGGGGTGTCCGGGCTCGTCGGCGCACGCGAAGTGCGACCACAGGCCGGTGACGGTGATCAGGCCCGCCTCCTGCGCGGCGAGCGCCTCGCGCACCAGCTCCGGCCAGTCGGCGCGCAGACAGCCGCCCCGCCCGAGGCCGGTGTCGGCCTTGAGCTGGACGCGCGCGGTGCGGCCCAGCTCCCGTGCGGCGGCACTCACTTCGCGCAGCGCCCACAGGCCGCCCACCGACATGTCGAGGTCCGCCTCGATGCCCTCGCGCCAGGGCCCGCCGGGCACCCACAGCCAGCACATGATCCGGCCCTGGACACCGGCCGCGCGCAGCGCGAGGGCCTCTTCCGGGGTGGCGGTGCCGATCCACTCGGCGCCCGCCTCCTTGGCGGCGCGGGCCACCGGCAGCATCCCGTGCCCGTACGCGTCGGCCTTCACGACGGCCATGAACGCGGCCCCCGGCGCGTGCGCGCGCAGGGACCGCACATTGGCCTTGAGCGCGGCCAGGTCGATCTCGGCGCGGGCGCGAAGCGGAGCAGTCACGTTCTCGTTCATGGTGCGCCCAGTGTCTCAGAGGGGTGCGACAACTCCCCGGAGAGCCGGGCTTCGGGTCAGGTGCCGGGCTTGCGGCCCCACACGTAGACCCGGTCACCGCCCTTGAGGACGCCCCAGAGCCGCTTGGCGTCGGAGAGCCGCAGATTGACGCACCCGCGCGAGCCGGGCGGGCTGTAGACGTTGCCGTAGATGCCGTGGAACGCCTGGCCGCCGCTGAAGAACTGGCTGTACGGCATCGGGCTGTTGTACAGCGACGACCAGTGGTTCTTGTGCCGCCAGTAGACCTTGTGCCAGCCGGTGCGGGTGCGGTTGCCGGCCCGTCCGCTGCGGATCGGGACCGGCCCGTAGACGATCTTCTCGCCCTTGCTGACCCACATCAGCTGGCGCGGCAGGTCGACGCAGGCGAGCCGGTACGCGCGCGTGGGGCACTTCTTCGCCGCGTTGGGGTTCTTGCGGGCGCTGATGGCGCGCATCCGGCCCCAGGTGACGGGTCCGGCGAAACCGGCGTTCGGCCGGATGCCCTGCCGGGTCTGGAAGGCGCGGATGGCCCGGCAGTCGGCGGGCGACTGTTTTCCGTCGGCCCTGCGCTTCAGCCAGCGTTCGACCTGGCGCTGGTAGGGGCCGGTCCTCGCGGTGCAGGCGGCCGCCGCGAGCGGTCCGGGCGCACCGCCGGATCCCGCCGGGGCCGGCGCGTCGCCCGGCGGCATGTACTCGATGAGCGCGTCGGCCCCGGGCGGGGCGGGCGGCGGCTCGATCGCGTCCTCCTCGGCGCTGGGCGTGTAGACGTGCGGGGGCAGCGTCTGGTCGGGGGTGTCCTGGGGCCAGTCGCGGTGCGGGGCGAGCCGGACGCCGGGGACGAGACCGGCCTCGGGGACCGCTTCGGGGGCCGGGGCGGGCGCCGAGGTCGCGGACGGCGCCGGCGGTCCGGGGTCCGCGAGGGCCTGGCCCGCGGGCAGGGCCACGGCGAGGGCGAGCAGCGCGGCGAGTCCGCCGCGCACGGAAGTGCTGGTCATGGGCAGGAGGGAAACCCGGCGCCGCGCCCGTTCCCGGTCAGCCGCGCGGCACGTGACCCGAAAAGCGGTTGATCGGCCTACTCGCCCCTGCGTACCGTAAGCAGAAACCTAGGGGTCCTAGGCACAAGGAAAGGGGTCGTAGGAACATGATGGCCAGAGCGGGCCTGACCAGCGAGCGAGTGGTGGCCGCGGCCGCCGATCTCGCGGACACGGTCGGCTTCGAGAACATCACCATCGCGGCGCTCGCCCGCGGCTTCGGCGTGAAGGACGCCAGCCTGTACGCGCACGTCCGCAATCTCTCCGACCTGAGCACCCGGGTCGCGGTCCTCTCGGGCCTCGACCTCGCGGACCGGATCTCGGACGCGCTGGCGGGCCGCGCCGGGCGCGACGCGCTGCTCGCCTTCGCGCACGCCTACCGCACCTTCGCCCGGGAGCACCCCGGCCGGTACGCGGCGACCCAGCTGGAGCTCGACCCGTCGGCGCTCGACGACCACCCCGGCCTGCGCCGCAATCTCACCGGCCCCTACGCCCTGCTCCAGGGCTACGGCCTGACGGAACCGGCGCTGACCGACGCGGTGCGCCTGCTGCGCAGCACGTTCCACGGCTTCGTCGCCCTGGAGCTGGCGGGCGGCTTCCGGCACAGCAGGGACGTGGAGCGGTCCTGGGCGACCGCCCTGGAGGCGCTGCACGTGGCACTGTCCAACTGGCCCGGGGAAGGAGCGAGTTGACCATGGAAGGCACCTTGCGGGTGCCGGGCGCGACCCTCCACCACGAGCTCCGCGGCACCGGCCCGACCCTGCTCCTGCTGCCCGGCGCGGGCGGCGACGCGGCGGTCCTCGACCCGGTGGCCGACGCCCTGGCCGACACCTTCACGGTGCTCACCCACGACCCGCGTGGCTACTCGCGCAGCGCCCTGGACGGCCCGCACACCGAGCAGCGGGTTTCGGTCCACGCCGACGACGCGCGCCGCCTCCTGGAAGCCGTGTCACCCGGCGAACCGGCGTACGTGGCCGGGGCGTCGAGCGGCGCGATCGTCGCCCTCGACCTGCTCGCCCGTCATCCCGGCCGGGTCCGCCGGGCGGTCGCGCACGAGCCGCCGTCGTGGTCGGTGCTCCCCGACGCGGCGGAACAGCTGGCGTTCTTCGACGAGGTGCACGAGCTGTTCGCGCGGGAGGGCCTGGAGGCGGCGGGCGAGCGTTTCCTGCGCGGGATCGGCGGCGCGATGGGGGCGGCCACGTGGATGCGGGGGCCCGAACTGCCGCCCCGCACACGGGAGATGCTGCTCCGCCTGGCGGCGAACGCACCGCTGGCCGTGGAGTACGAGTACCGCAGCTTCGCCGCGTACGTCCCCGACCTCGACGCCCTCGCGGGGGTGCGGGACCGGCTGACACTCGCGTACGGCGCAGGGACCCGCCCGCATCTCCCGCACCGCCCCGCGGCCCTGATGGCCGCCCGTCTGGGCCTGGAGCCGGCGGTGTTCCCCGGCGCCCACAATGGCTGGTCCACGCACCCCGCGGAGACGGCAGACCTGCTGCGCACCCACCTCCTGGGGGACACTCGGTGACATGCGCACTGCCTATGACGTGGAAACGGTCCGGTCCGCCGAACGCGCACTGATGGCGCGCCTGCCGGACGGCGCCCTGATGCAGCGCGCCGCCGCGGGCCTCGCCGCGGCCTGCGCGGACCTGCTCGGCAAGGTGTACGGGTCCCGGGTGGCCCTGCTGGTCGGCTCCGGGGACAACGGCGGAGACGCACTGTACGCGGGCGCCCGCCTGGCCCGCCGCGGCGCGGGCGTCACGGCCCTGCTGCTGTCCCCCGACCGCGCGCACGCGGGCGGCCTCGCGGCCCTGCGCGCCGCGGGCGGCACGGTGGCGGACGCCGAGTCGGACGCCGCCGAGGAGACGGTGTCCCGGGCGGACCTGGTGCTGGACGGCATCGTCGGCATCGGCGGCAGGGGCGGGCTGCGCCCCCGCGCGGCCCGGCTCGCGGAGGCCGCCCGGGGCCTCGTGGTGGCGGTGGACCTGCCGAGCGGCGTGGACGCGGACACCGGCGAGGTGCACGGCGACGCGGTCCGGGCGACGGCGACCGTCACCTTCGGCGCCTACAAGCCGGGGCTGCTGGTCGACCCGGCGCGCGAGTACGCGGGCGTGCTGCGGCTGGTCGAGATCGGCCTGGAACCGCCGTACGAGCAGGCCGCGCTGGAGGCGCTGCACCACGCGGACGTGGCGGCGCTGCTGCCCGAACCGACGGGCGAGAGCGACAAGTACCGCCGCGGTGTGGTGGGCGTGGTCGCCGGCTCGGAGCGCTATCCGGGCGCGGCCGTCCTCGCGGTGGCGGGGGCCCTGCACGGCGGCGCGGGCGCGGTGCGCTACGTGGGTCCGGCGGCGGACGCCGTCCTCGCCCGGTTCCCCGAGACGCTGGTGTCGGCGGGCCCGCCCGCGAAGGCGGGGCGGGTCCAGTCCTGGGTGATCGGCCCAGGTCTGGGCGACGACGCCTCCGGGCTCCTCGACGTGCTGACCTCGGACGTGCCGGTCCTGATCGACGCGGACGGGCTGCGCCTCGCGGAGGTGAGCGCCGTCCGCTCCCGCACGGCCCCCACCGTGCTCACCCCGCACGCCGGAGAGGCCGCGGCGCTCCTGGGCGTGGCCCGCGACGAGGTGGAGGGCCAACGCCTGTCCTCCGTACGGGCGTTGGCGGACCGCTACGCCGCGACGGTGCTCCTGAAGGGCTCGACGACCCTGATCGCGTCCCCGGACACCTCGGCCCCGCTCCGGGTGAACCCCACCGGCACCCCCTGGCTCGCCACGGCGGGCAGCGGCGACGTCCTGTCGGGCCTGACCGGCTCCCTCCTGGCAGCGGGCCTCCATCCCCTGGACGCCGCCTCGGTGGCGGCCTACCTCCACGGCCTCGCCGCCCGCCACGCGGCGAACGGCGCGCCGGTGACGGCCCAGGACGTGGCGAACGCCGTCCCGGCGGTGTGGCGGGACGTCCGGGGGGCCTAGGCACCATTCGCCGCGGTACGCGCCGTCGCAGGACCCGTCGACCGAACGGGGCGTCCGCGCCTGGCCGGCGACCGCCGGGTGAGACCCGCGGTCAGCGCGCGGGGCCGAGGAACAGCGCGGCCAGCCGGGGCAGCCGACGGCGCATCTCGTCGTCGTCGAAGTCGAAGTCCTCACCCATGTCGACTGCCGCCCCGCCGGTCCCGTCCCCGGTCCCGCGGACCGTCCGCGAGGCCGCCCAGAAGGCATCCGGGTCGCCGGTGAGCCGCTCGAACGCGTCGGCCGGGGCGTAGTTCACCGTCTCGCGGAACAAGGTCTCGGGACGGTCCGGCTCGTCGGCCGCCGGGGCCACGTCGGGGTGGGCGGCGATGCTGTCGGGATCGCCGGCCACCCGGTCGTACCACTCGCGGCCCAGCGCGACGACCCCCGCGCGGAAGTCGGTGAAGCTGTCGTCGGAGCAGCCGCCCCCTATGAGGTAGGCCGCCGCCCACACGTCCCACCGGTACAGGGCGCCGTGCACGTCGTCGAAGTGCCGCGCGTACTCCAGGATCTCCGGCCGCGGCCCGGCGGCGAGCCGCCCGACGAGCACCTCGTCGAACGGTTCGCCCGTGGCGGCCGCCGCGGTCCGCGCTTCCTCGATGACGGACCAGAACGCGTCGATGTCCATGGCCGCAGACTCTGCCACGCCCCACTGACAACGCCCCGCCGTCAACGCCCCGGGGCCCGCTACCCCTCCGCCACCACCACGGCGGACGCCACCCCGGCGTCATGGCTGAGCGAGACGTGGAAGGACCGCACGCCCAGCTCGGCGGCGCGGGCGGCCACCGTCCCGCTCACCCGCAGCCGGGGCTGCCCGCTCTCCTCGACGTACACCTCGGCGTCCTCCCACCGCAGCCCCTCGGGCGCCCCCAACGCCTTCGCGGCGGCCTCCTTGGCGGCGAACCGGGCAGCGAGCGACGCGACCCCGCGCCGCTCCCCGCTGGGCAGCAGCAGCTCCGCGTCCGTGAACAGCCGTGCGGCCATCGCGGGCGTACGCTCCATCGCCACCGCGAACCGCTCGATCTCGGCCACGTCGATCCCGACCCCGATGATGCTCATGCCGAGCACCCTACGGTCGCGCCGTCACTCCACCGTCACCGACTTCGCGAGGTTGCGCGGCTGATCCACCTCGTTGCCCCGCGCCGTGGCCAGTTCGCACGCGAACACCTGGAGCGGCACCGTCGCCACCAGCGGCTGGAGCAGCGTCGGCGTGACCGGCACCCGCACCAGGTGATCGGCGTACGGCACCACGGCCTCGTCGCCCTCCTCCGCGATGACGATGGTCCGCGCCCCGCGCGCCCGGATCTCCTGGATGTTGGAGACGATCTTGTCGTGCAGCACCGAGCGGCCGCGCGGCGACGGCACCACCACGACCACCGGCACCCCGTCCTCGATGAGCGCGATCGGCCCGTGCTTGAGCTCTCCCGCCGCGAACCCCTCGGCGTGCATGTACGCCAGCTCCTTGAGCTTCAGCGCGCCCTCCAGGGCCACGGGGTACCCGACGTGCCGCCCGAGGAACAGCACGGTGTCCTGCCCGGCCAGCGACCGGGCCAGCTCGCGCACCGGCTCCATGGTCTCCAGGACCCGCTCGACCTCTTCGCCGATCCGCCCCAGCTCCCGTACGACGGCGGCGATCTCGTCGCCCCACTTGGTGCCCCGCACCTGGCCCAGGTACAGCGCGACCAGATAGCAGGCCACCAGCTGCGTCAGGAACGCCTTCGTGGACGCGACCGCGACCTCCGGGCCCGCGTGCGTGTACAGCACCGCATCCGACTCGCGCGGGATCGTCGAACCGTTGGTGTTGCAGATGGCGAGCACCGTCGCCCCCTGCTCGCGCGCGTGCCGCAGCGCCATCAGGGTGTCCATGGTCTCGCCGGACTGCGAGATCGCGATGACCAGGGACCGCGCGTCGAGGATCGGGTCCCGGTAGCGGAACTCGCTCGCCAGCTCGACCTCGCACGGGATCCGGGTCCAGTGCTCGATGGCGTACTTGGCGATCAGACCGGCGTGGAACGCGGTCCCGCACGCCACGATGACGACCTTGTCGACCATCCGCAGCACCTGCGCCGGGATCCGCAGCTCGTCCAGGGTGAGCTGGCCCTCCGCGCCGATCCGGCCCAGCAGCGTGTCGGCGACGGCCTTCGGCTGCTCGGCGATCTCCTTGAGCATGAAGTAGTCGTAGCCGCCCTTCTCGGCGGCGGACGCGTCCCAGTCGATGTGGTAGCTGCGGACGTCGGCGGGCCGCCCGTCGAAGTCCGTCACGACGACCGCGTCCGGCCGCAGTTCGACGACCTGGTCCTGCCCCAGCTCGATCGCCGAGCGGGTGTGCGCGATGAACGCCGCCACGTCCGACGCCAGGAACGCCTCGCCCTCCCCGACGCCCACCACAAGCGGCGAGTTCCGGCGCGCCCCCACCACCACGTCCGGCGCGTCCGCGTGCACCGCGACCAGCGTGAACGCGCCCTCCAGGCGGCGGCAGACCCGGCGCATCGCCTCCGCCAGGTCCCCCGCGAACTCCTCCGCCAGCAGGTGCGCGACCACCTCGGTGTCCGTCTCGGAGGCGAACGTGTGGCCCCGCGCGGACAGCTCGTCGCGCAGGTCGGCGAAGTTCTCGATGATCCCGTTGTGGACGACGGCGACCCGGGAGGCGTTGTCCGGGTGCGGGTGCGCGTTGGCGTCCGTGGGGCCGCCGTGGGTGGCCCAGCGGGTGTGTCCGATGCCCGTGGACCCGGCCGGCAGCGGCCGGTCGACCAGGGCCTTCTCCAGGTTGGCGAGCTTGCCGGCCTTCTTCACCGAGGCCAGCGCGCCGTCGGCGAGGACCGCGATCCCCGCCGAGTCGTAGCCCCGGTACTCGAGGCGCTTGAGCCCGGCCAGCACCACGTCATGAGCCGACTGTGAACCTACGTATCCCACGATTCCGCACATACTGCGCAGGGTAGGCCCGCGTCCGCCCCGATCAGCGGCCCCACGCGATCCGGTCCCGCGCGTCCTGCACCAGGCCCAGGTACTCGGCCTCCTCGCAGCGCGGCTTGCTCCCCATCTCGTACAGGTCGAGGCAGTCGTCGAGGTCCTCGCCTATGTCCTCGTCGGGCAGCTCGGCCGCCAGCTCGCTGCGGACCCGCCCCGCCCACTCCTCTTCTCCTGTTTCTTCCCGACCAGCCCCCACCCACGTACGGACGAACGCGGGCACCCGGAGTACGGACATCACGTCTTACCTCCCGCCCCGCGGGACCGGCTCTGTCCCGCACGGTCCTCGGAACGTATCGCCGCCCCCACGTGAGGTCCATATGTGTGCACGAGCTGTGACGGCGGGGTGGTGCGGGGCCACCCGGCGTGACGCACCCCACCTCCACGTCGCGCCACACAGCCGTAACAATGGACTGTGATCTCTCCGGTCTCCGAAAACCTGCGGAGCGCCCACCGGCACCGGCCGGAGGCGACTCCCTACGTCGACCTCACCCGCGGCGAGTGGAGCGCGCTGCGCGACAAGACTCCCCTGCCCCTCACCGCCGAGGAGCTGGAGCGGCTGCGCGGCCTCGGTGACGTGATCGACCTCGACGAGGTCCGCGACATCTATCTGCCGCTCTCCCGTCTGCTCAATCTGTACGTCGGCGCGACCGACGGGCTGCGCAGCGCGCTCAACACCTTCCTCGGCGACGCCGGTACGAAGGGCTCCCAGTCGGGTACGCCGTTCGTCATAGGGGTCGCGGGTTCGGTGGCGGTCGGCAAGTCGACCGTCGCCCGCCTCCTCCAGGCGCTGCTGTCGCGCTGGCCCGAGCACCCGCGCGTCGAGCGCGTCACGACCGACGGCTTCCTGCTGCCCACGAAGGAGCTTCAGGCCCGCGGCCTGATGTCGCGCAAGGGCTTCCCCGAGTCGTACGACCGGCGGGCCCTGACCCGGTTCGTCGCCGACATCAAGGCGGGCAAGGACGAGGTGACGGCGCCCGTCTACTCCCACCTGATCTACGACATCGTGCCGGACGAGCGGCTCGTCGTGCGCCGCCCGGACATCCTCATCGTCGAGGGCATCAACGTCCTCCAGCCCGCCCTGCCCGGCAAGGACGGCCGCACCCGGGTCGGCCTCGCCGACTTCTTCGACTTCAGTGTGTACGTGGACGCGCGCGAGGAGGACATCCAGCGCTGGTACCTCAACCGCTTCAAGAAGCTGCGCGCGACGGCCTTCCAGAACCCGTCCTCGTACTTCCAGAAGTACACGCAGGTCTCGGAGGAGGAGGCGCTCGACTACGCGCGCTCCACCTGGCGCACCGTGAACCGGGTCAACCTGCTGGAGAACGTGGCGCCCACGCGCGGCCGCGCGAGCCTGGTCATCACCAAGGGGCCCGACCACAAGGTGCAGCGGCTGCGCCTGCGCAAGCTGTAGGCGGCAGGGCGGCCGGGGCTGTTAGAAAGACGTCATGCTGCACCTGCGCCTGATCACCCCGGCCGACGCCACGGACGACGTGGTGCGTCTGATCGAGAAGACGGTCGGCACCGCGCACCTCGCGGTGCTGCCGGGCGCGGCCCGCAGCCCGGCGGGCGATGTCGTCATGTGCGACGTCGCCCGCGAGGCCGGCGACGGACTCCTCGCACGGCTGCGGGAGCTGGGCATCGACGAGACCGGGTCGATCGCCGTCGAGAACATCGACCTCTCGCTCTCGCGGCGCGCCGACGAGGCGGAGGACGACGCACCGGGCGAGGGCGCGGACGCGGTCCTGTGGGACCAGCTCACCGAGGCCACGCACGAGGAGTCCACGCTCTCCGCGACGTATCTGGCCTTCATGGTGATCGCCACCATGATCGCGGCCTGCGGTGTGGTGCTCGACAACGCGATCCTGATCGTCGGCGCCATGGCCGTCGGCCCCGACTTCGGCCCGGTCGTCGGCGTGTGCACGGCCCTGGTGCGGCGCGCCCCGCGCCTGGCCCTGCGGGCGCTGACCGCGCTGCTCGTCGGCTTCGCGGTGTCGATGGTGGTGACGGTGGGGTTCAGCTACTTCATGGACGCGGTCGGCCTGTTCAGCCGCGCCCAGCTGGAGGCGGACCGCCCGAACACCAGCTTCATCTTCAACCCGGACTGGTTCTCGTTCGTGGTGGCGGTCCTCGCGGGCGCCGCGGGCACCCTCTCGCTCACCTCGGCGAAGTCGGGCGCCCTGGTCGGCGTGGCCATCTCGGTGACGACGGTCCCGGCGGCGGCCAACGCGGCGGTGGCCTTCAGCTACCACGAGTACCGCCAGGCCTGGGGCTCGACGCAGCAGCTGCTGCTGAACCTGGCGGGCATCGTCCTGGCCGGCACCCTCACCCTCCTCGCCCAGAAGTGGTTCTGGGCGAGGACCAGGCAAAGCGCCCCGTAAGGGGCGCGGGGAACTGCGCGAGAAGCCCCACCGACCGTCAGCCGACCCGCAACCGGATCAGCCCAGCGCCGACTTCACCACATCGGCGAGCCGCCCGGCGACCGCGCGGGCCTGCTCGATGTCCGCGGCCTCCACCATCACCCGCACCAGCGGCTCGGTCCCCGAGGACCGGAGCAGCACCCGCCCGGTGGCCCCGAGCTCACCCTCGGCGTCCGCCACGGCGGCGGCGATCTCCGGCGCCGACCCGACCCGCGACTTGTCCACGTCCGGCACGTTGATGAGCACCTGCGGCAGCCGCTCCATGACGGACGCGAGGTCCTGGAGCGAACGCCCGGTCTGCGCGACCCGCGCGGCGAGCAGCATCCCGGTGAGGGTGCCGTCACCGGTGGTGGCGTGGTCCAGCACGATCACGTGCCCGGACTGCTCACCGCCCAGCGCGTACCCGTGCTCCTTCATGTTCTCCAGCACGTACCGGTCGCCGACCGCGGTCTGGACGAGCGTGATGCCCGCGCGCTCCATGGCGAGCTTCAGCCCGAGGTTCGACATGACGGTCGCGACAACGGTGTCGTGGCGCAGCGCCCCGCGCTCCTTCATCGCCAGCGACAGCACGGCGATGATCTGGTCGCCGTCGACCTCGGATCCGGTGTGGTCCACGGCGAGGCAGCGGTCGGCGTCCCCGTCGTGCGCGATGCCGAAGTCGGCGCCCTGCTCGACGACGGCGGCCTTCAGCAGGTCCAGGTGGGTCGAGCCGCACCCGTCGTTGATGTTGAGCCCGTCGGGGTCGGCGCCGATGGTGACGATCTCGGCCCCGGCCCGGGTGAAGGCCTCGGGCGAGACCCGGGAGGCCGCGCCGTGCGCCTCGTCGAGGACGATCTTCAGTCCTTCGAGCCGGTTCGGCAGCACGCCCACCAGGTGCGCGATGTACTGGTCGAGCCCCTCGTCGTACGACTTCACGCGGCCGACGCCGGCGCCCGTCGGGCGGTCCCACGGGGCACCGGTGCGGTGCTCCTGGTAGATCGTCTCGATGCGGTCCTCCAGGGCGTCGTCCAGCTTGTGGCCGCCGCGCGCGAGGAACTTGATGCCGTTGTCGGGCATGGCGTTGTGGCTCGCGGAGAGCATCACGCCGAGGTCGGCGCCCAGCGCGCCGGTGAGATACGCCACCGCGGGGGTGGGCAGCACGCCGACGCGCAGGACGTCGACGCCCGCGCTCGCCAGGCCCGCGACGACCGCGGCCTCCAGGAACTCGCCCGAGGCCCGCGGATCCCGGCCGACGACCGCGACGGGCCGGTGCCCCTCGAACGAACCGGCCTCACCGAGTACGTGCGCCGCGGCGACCGACAGACCGAGCGCCATCTCGGCGGTCAGGTCGGCGTTGGCCACGCCGCGCACACCGTCCGTGCCGAAGAGTCGTCCCACTTGGTGTCCTCCGAACTGAAAACAAGTCGACCATAAAGCCGAACGCCCCGGCAGCACGCGAAGTGCCGCCGGGGCGAACGGGAAAAACAAGCAGGCAGCGAGCTTTAGCGCTTGCTGTACTGCGGGGCCTTGCGGGCCTTCTTGAGACCGGCCTTCTTGCGCTCGACCGCACGGTCGTCACGCTTGAGGTAACCGGCCTTCTTGAGCGCCGGACGGTTGTTGTCCACGTCCGCCTCGTTCAGCGCGCGGGCCACGCCGAGGCGCAGGGCACCGGCCTGACCGGAGACACCGCCACCCGCGATGCGGGCGATGACGTCGTAGCGGCCGTCGAGCTCGAGCACCTTGAAGGGCTCGTTGACTTCCTGCTGGTGGACCTTGTTCGGGAAGTAGTCCTCGAGCGTGCGCCCGTTGACCTTCCACTTGCCCGTGCCCGGCACGATGCGGACGCGCGCGATGGCGTTCTTGCGACGGCCCAGGCCGGCGGCCGGCTGCGGGTCGCCGAAGCGGGCGGGGTTGGACTCCGAGGTGTACTCGCCCTCGACAGGCGCGTCCGACTCGGTGGTGTAGCTCTCGACGTCGACGATCTCTTCGACCGGCGTCTCGGCAGTGGTCTCGGCCACGGTTCTCCTCAGATTCTTTTCTGTCTTTGGGGCTGTGGCCGGAACTACTGCGCGACCTGGGTGATCTCGAACGGCACCGGCTGCTGGGCAGCGTGCGGGTGCTGGTCGCCCGAGTAGACCTTGAGCTTCGAGATCATCTGACGGCCCAGGGTGTTCTTGGGGATCATGCCCTTGATGGCCTTCTCGACGGCCTTCTCGGGGTTCTTCGCCAGCAGCTCGTCGTAACGGACGGAGCGCAGACCACCCGGGAAGCCGGAGTGGCGGTACGCCAGCTTCTGGGTCTTCTTGTTGCCGGACAGGTGAACCTTGTCGGCGTTGATGATGATGACGAAGTCGCCCATGTCCATGTGCGGAGCATAGGTCGGCTTGTGCTTGCCGCGGAGGAGGTTCGCGGCAGTGGTGGCCAGACGTCCCAGGACGACGTCCTGCGCGTCGATGACGTGCCACTGGCGAGTCACATCGCCGGGCTTAGGGCTGTACGTACGCACTTAGCAGCCTTCTTCTTCAGTGGATGGGTGCTGAAAATGGCATCACTGAAGCGATCGTGCAGCTGGGGACGACAGTGCCGGGTTCAGCGCCCGTATGCCGCCCACTGGTAACTGCTCCAGGGAACCCGTGCAAGGCCTTCTCACATGAAAATGAGCAAGCCATTACACATAACAACTAGGCAGACTACCCGCGGGGCCCCGCACGGGTCAAAACGCTCTCGGCCTCCCGGCGCTCATGCACCACGTTTAAGATGCGCCCCATGAGCTTCGGGCAGGGGGGACCCCCATGGGGGGCCAATGACAACGGAAACGCTCCGGACTGGGCGGCACTCGCCGAGGCCTCGGAAGCACGCGCTCGCAAGCGCCGGTGGCTGCTGATCGGCGGCGCGGTGGTGGCCACGCTCGCCGTGGGGTCGGCGGTGGCCTGGGGGATCGTCTCCGCGAACAGAAGCAGCAACGCCGGCAACAAGCCGGCCGACCAGCTGCCGAGCACCGCGGACATCCCGAGCGAGGAGAAGTCCGCACAGCCGTCCTTCGCGCCGACGTCCGCGCCGCCGCCGCTGGACCCCAACGACTTCATCGACAGCGCGGCCAAGGACACGGCCCCGCTCAGCGCGGACACGCTCTTCCCCGGCAAGACGCTCACGTTCGGTGGCCGCACGTACACGAAGGGCGCCACGAGCCGCATCGCCGACTGCACCGCCGCGGTGCAGAAGGGCCTGGCCGGCGTCCTGAAGAAGAACGGCTGCACCCAGGTCATCCGGGCGACCTACTACAAGAGCGGATCGGCGGTCACCATCGGCGTCGCGGTCTTCGACAGCAAGAAGCAGGCCACGAGCGCCAAGGAGCAGTACGACTTCGACGGCGGCGTCCTGTCGCTGCCGGGCTCCGGCGTCCCCACCTTCTGCCGCACGACGGTGTGCCGCCAGACCGCGAACTCGGTGGGCCGCTACGCGTACTTCACCAACGGCGGCCGCACCAACGGCACGGACGCCACCAAGAAGGACAGCGTCCTGTTCGCGCTCGGCGACGACCTCCAGGAGTACACGTTCCAGAAGATCAAGCAGCGCGGCGAGATCCAGGCCTCGGAGGCCGCGCAGCGCTGAGCCGCGCCGGGGCTCAGCCGGGGACCCTGACCCAGATCCGGTAGCGGCCGGTGCCGGCGGAGTTGCGGAACGGCAGCTCGGCAAGGAGCCGGTAGTGGGCATTGCCCTCGACCGCGGCCGCGACGATGTCGTCGACCCGGGGATTGGTGAGCCCGTCGAGGACGATCAGGTCGAACGCTCCGTCGCGCACCGCCGTGCGGTAGGCGTCGTCCCCGGCGTGGTACCCGCCCTTGCCGTCCTTGTACTCCATGCCGAAGACGCTCTGCCACTGCCGGTGGCTGGTCCTCCCGCGCAGGTAGTAGGCGGGAACCTCGGGCGTCGAGCTCAGATAGCGCCCCTGGGAGTCCACCCGCGGGGAGATCGTCCGGATCATCCGCGTGGAGTCGGGCCACAGGCCGAACCGCAGGTCCGCCTGCTGGATGCCCAGACAGAGCGCGGTCGTCCACAGCATGATGCCGAGCTGCGGATGGCGGAAGTGCGCGCCGATCAGCCGGGTCACGCCGACGCCCGCCATCGGCGCCGCGAAGAACAGGCCGAAACCGATGTGCTTGAACAGCGAGACCACGGTGGCCAGATGGATCTGGTAGGCGGGCGCGAGCAGCGCGGTGCCGCACAGCAGCAGCCCGAGCAGCAGTCGCCGGGTCCGGCCCGGGTTGCCGAGCCTGCGGGCGAGCGGCGACTCGTTCAGCCGGCTGCGCCACACGTACGAGAGCGCGCCGCCGACCGCGGTGAGGAACATCAGGCCACCCCACTTGGCGGACTGTTCCAGCAGGTAGGGGCCGCTGTCGCTGCCGTGCACGCGGTCGGTGGTGGTCTGCCGCACCCCGGCGAGGAGGTCGGTGACGTGCGCGCCCGCTGCGAGCAGCGCGCCGGTGCTGAGCGCGAGCAGCACCACGCGCAGGATCGCGGACCCGGGGCCCCGCCGCGGCCACGCCGTGAGCAGCGCGAGCCCGGCGATCGTCGGCAGATACAGGGCGGACGCGTACTTCACGCCGACGGCGAGCACGGCGACAGGCGTGGCGAGCAGCACCGCGACAGCGGGCAGCCGGTCGGTGCGCACCACGATCCAGGTGGCCAGCGCGAGCAGGAACAGCGCCATCGCGTCGTACGTCGCGAAGTGCCCCATGACGATCGTCGACTGGGTGACGGCGAACATCCCGGCCGCGGCGAGCGCCGCCCGCTCGCTGAACAGCCGCCGGGTGATCGTGTACAGCAGACCGGTGGTGCCCAGCATCAGGACGAGGCTCAGCAGGCGCGCCCCGGACAGCCCGAACCGCCCGTCGACCAGGGCCGCGAGCACCGGGTACAGCTGCGGCGAACCGGAGAAGTAGGCCGCGTAGTCCTTCGGCAGCGGGGTGCCGTGGAGCAGGTGCGCGAGCTCGGCGTGCCCGGCGGTCAGATACAGCGCCTCGTCCTGGAACGCGGTGTTGGACAGCCGCAGCGACAGGACCGCCTGGATCGTGAGGATGCAGAGCAGCACGCCCCTGCTGACCCAGGCGCGGCGGCCGCTGGCCGTCATGTCCCAGCCGGCCTCGGGCGTCTCGGGTATCTCGTAGCCGGGCGGCTCGACGCCGACGGGCTCCGGCGGCGCCACGGTCCGCAGCGCGTACGTCTCGTCGTCGGGTCTGCGCAGCGACGGCACCGAGTACGGCTCGGGCAGAAAGGATCCGCCCGCGCTCATCGCGGATCCCGGACGTCGAAGCCGAAGCGGTCGTCGGCGGCGAGCTTCCTGAACTCCTCCAGCGCCGACGGGGTCGCCTCCAGCCGCCAGTCGGCGCGCTTCTTGAAGTTGAACCAGACGAACCCGATGAGGTCGTCGTCGCCCGCGACCCCCGCGAACAGGTGGCGCACGTCGGCTCGGCGCCGCTCCCCCGGGTCCGCGGCCGTCTCCAGGAGCAGCAGCGGCTTCCCGGTGAAGGCCCGGACCTCCCTGACCGTCCGGCCGAAGACGGCGTCGAACGAGGTGGCCCGGGCGCCCGAGAAGTAGCCGACCAGGCCCACCCAGTCCACGTACGCGTCCCCCGGGTAGTAGGGCTCGAGGCGCACGTCGGGCATCGGGTCGACGACGTTCGGCGACCAGGCCCAGATCACGTTCGAGGCACCGGCCCCGGCGAACGTGTCGTGGATGTGCCGCCAGGCGGCGACGTACTCCCGCGGGGTGACGTGCTCGGTGCCCCACTTCTCCCAGGTGCCGTTCATCTCGTCGGCGAAGTCGATGACCACGGGCAGGTTCAGCTTCTTCACGGCGGCCGCGTACGACGTCAGATACCTGTCCCCCTTGCCCGCGGCGATGTCCGCGAGCGTGATGTCGAAGGGCTCCCAGGACATCAGCGTCAGCGCGCCCTCGTCCCAGGCCCTGCGCACCCCGGCGGCGTCGAAGCCGTCGCCCCAGGCCGCGTAGTACTCGACGAGGTTGGGCCGCTTGCCCGTCAGCCTCGCGTACGCCTCGACGGGCTTCATCGAGGCGGGGGCGCCGTCGACGGCCGCGCCGAAGTACTTCCTGGCGGGCTTGAGCAGCGGGGTGACGTCGTAGGGCGCCGGCGCCCCGTCGGACGCCTCCGCCCGGGGACCGGCGTCCCCGTGCGGACCCGAGCCGCCGGGCCCCGTCCCGGGGTCGCCACCGAGCGAACAGCCGCCGAGGGCGAGGACCGCGGCCAGGAGCAGGCCCGCGCCGCGCAGGGCCTGGTGGGTCGTACGCGTCGGCATCACGTGGTTCTCTCCGCTCGGGGCTGCACGAGGATCCGGCCCACGACCAGCGCGTAGAAGAGGCCGGAGGACAGGATCAGGGCGAAGTCGGGGGCGTTCATGGTGAGCATCCGCCAGACCGCGGCCCCCACCCAGAGCACCGCGGTGCCGCCGCTCCACGCCCACATGCCGATCCAGAATCTGCGGGTCCTGTCCTTCTTCGCGCCGGACGAGCCGGTGGGCCGCCAGCCCACGCTGTTCCTGCGCAGGATGTCCCAGATGGCGAAGACGTGCGCCCAGCCGTACATCATGCGGGCGGCCCAGGCCTCCAGACGGTAGGGCGTCCGGTGCCACATCGGGAAGACGATCGTGGCGTAGACGATGCTGGGCAGCACCAGGACCAGGTTCTCGGCCAGCAGCTTGCCCGGCAGCGCGAGCAGCAGCACCAGCGGAACGACGGGCGCGGCGAAGGTGAACAGCGCCGTGTGGAGGTAGTAGAGGAACCCGGACAGGTAGCAGAGCCGGGTCGAAAGCCTGGTCCTGCGCTGCCAGAACTTGGCGCTGCCGAGCAGGCTCATGGAGCCCGAGCACCACCGGTACTGCTGGTTGAAGAAGGCGCCCACGCTGTCCGGGCACACCCCCGTGGACAGGGCGACCGGCACGTACCGCAGGTCCCAGCCGAGGCCCCGCAGATCGAACCCGGTGTGCACGTCCTCGGAGTGCTCGATGAGGGTGCTCCCGCCGTTGGCCTCCAGGGCGGTGCGCCGGTACACGGCACAACTGCCCACGCAGATGGCGCCGTCACTGCCCTGCCGGGACACCTGCACGGACCGGTAGAACAGCTCCTGCACGGCACCGGCGCCGCGCTCTATCCAGTTCTGCGAGTCGAGCACCCGGAAGTACTGCGGCGACTGCACGATGCCGACGCGGTCGTCACGCTCCAGGTAGGGCAGCAGTTCGTCGAGCAGATCGGCGCGCGGGGTGAAGTCGGCGTCCAGGATCAGGATGTACGTGCCGTCGGACCGGCCGAACCCGAAGCGCAGATTGCCGGCCTTCTTGAACCAGCCGCGGTTCTCCCGCGCCCCGTACCGGAACCCGAAGTCCCTTGCCATGGCCTCCAGTTCAGGAGAGGCGCCGTCGTCCAGGACGAACGGCACGCACACGCCCGGATAGCGGTCGGCCAGCGCCCGCACGTGCCGCCAGGTGTTGTGGAGCACCGCGATCGGCTCCCCGCACACCGGCAGGAAGACGTCGACCGACGGATACGCCTCGGGCCGCCAGTTCCGCACCAGCCGGCGGTGGCGCCTGAGGTCGAAGTCCCGGCTGAAGCCGTTCACCCGCAGCGACACCAGGTAGTAGCCGACGCTGAAGAGCAGCAGCGGCGCGTACAGCCACAACAGCGGTGCGGAGCGGGCCAGTTGGAACTGACTGACCACCAGGCAGCCGAAGCTGACGAGCGAGCCGAGCGTCAGGATCCACAGCCGCCGGCGGGTGTAGGAGTACTTCTCCCTGTCCGACGGCGGCAGCGGCAGCAACCCGAACTGCTCGGCTTCATGCCGAGGTGCGGCGCGGCGCCCCCTGGGCCGCACCGAAGTGAATGAAGCCATCGACGGAAACCCCCCAGGTCCCGCACAACCGCATTGTCACCCGACCACCCCATTCGTTTCCCCGTGGCCGGATCGCGGAAGCATATCCAAGTTGCCTGGGATGTACACGAGTTACTTCAGCAACAGCCCGCCCCCGGCAGGGTCCGCTTGTTGCGCGCCTCGCGATTGCGGGCGGCCAGCAGCTCGTCGGCCGGGTAGCCGACCTCCTCCAGCGTGAGCCCGTGCGGCCGCACGACGTGCACCGCAGAGTCCCGCACCCCGGCGGCGAGCACCTTGCCGGGCCACTCCGCCGGCCGGTGTCCGTCGCCGACGAACAGCAGCGCGCCGATCAGCGAGCGCACCATGTTGTGACAGAAGGCGTCGGCGCGCACGGTCGCGGTGATGATCCCGTCCTCCCCGCGCACGAGGCTCAGCTGCTGCAGGGTCCGGATGGTGGTGGCGCCCTCACGCCGCTTGCAGTACGCGGCGAAGTCGTGCTCCCCGAGCAGGTCCCGCGCGGCGGCGTTCATGGCGTCGACGTCCAGCGGCCAGTCGTGCCACAGCACGTGCCCGCGCAGCAGCGGGTCGACGCCGCCCGGGTGGTCGGTGACCCGGTACGCGTACCGCCGCCACACGGCGGAGAACCGCGCGTTGAACCCGCTCGGCGCGGGTGCCACGGACCACACCCGGACGTCCTTGGGGAGCCGCCCGGCGAGCCGCTTCAGCAGCTTCTCCCGGTGCTCGGCCCACACGTCCTCCGGCAGGTCGACGTGCGCCACCTGCCCGCGCGCGTGCACCCCGGCGTCGGTGCGTCCGGCCACGGTCAGCTCGTACGTCTGCTCGGACCGGGTCACGGTCCGCAGCGCGCTCTCGATCTCCCCCTGCACGGTCCGCCGCCCGCCGGCCTGCTTGGCCCATCCGGAGAAGTCGCTGCCGTCGTAACTCAGATCGAGCCGTACGCGCACGAACCCGTCCGCTGCTTCATCACTCACTACAACAATCCCTCGCTAGAGACAGGAAAAGCGGGCCCGCCCCGGAGGGCGGACCCGCTCAACACTCGAGGCACGGGGCCTCAGGCGTCCTTGGACTCCTCAGCGGCGGCCTCGTCGGCCGGCTTGGCGTCCTCGACGACCTCGGCCGGAGCCTCGGTCTTCGGCTCGGCGTCCTTGGCGGCACGCTTGGTGGCGGCCTCGGCCTCACCGGTGGCCTGCTGCGCGACCGTCAGGGCCTCGACCAGCTCGATGACAGCCATGGGCGCGTTGTCGCCACGACGGTTACCGATCTTGGTGATACGGGTGTAACCACCCGGACGGTTCTCGTAGCGCGGGGCGATCTCGGTGAAGAGCGTGTGGACGACGCTCTTGTCCGTGATGACCGTGAGCACCTGACGGCGGTTGTGAAGGTCGCCCTTCTTCGCCTTGGTGACCAGACGCTCCGCGTACGGACGCAGACGACGGGCCTTGGCCTCGGTCGTCGTGATCTTGCCGTGCTCGAAGAGCGACTTCGCGAGGTTCGCGAGAAGCAGCTTCTCGTGCGCAGCGCTGCCGCCCAGACGGGCACCCTTGGCGGGCTTCGGCATGGTGTTTCTCCTTGGTGTCTGCCCCGGCCGTATCAGGTACCGGGGTCAGTGTCCGAGCAGACGGCCGTCTGTCGGAGATCCGGGTGCGTCCCGAAGGGGCGCCCCGGAAGGGGCGCGGGGAACTGCGCGACCAGCCACAGCGCTCCCGCACCCGAAGAACCGGCTCCGAGCGGAGCGGCTCAGTACTGCTCGGTCTCGACGAACCCGGCGTCGGCGTCGTCGTCGGCGCCGAAGGCGTCCGCGGCGGCGGTCGGGTCGAACCCGGGAGGCGAGTCCTTCAGGGCGAGGCCCATGCCGGCGAGCTTGGCCTTGACCTCGTCGATCGACTTCGCACCGAAGTTGCGGATGTCGAGCAGGTCCGCCTCGGAGCGGGCGACGAGCTCACCCACGGAGTGGATGCCCTCGCGCTTGAGGCAGTTGTACGACCGAACGGTGAGCTCGAGCTCCTCGATCGGCAGCGCCAGATCGGCGGCCAGGGCGGCGTCCGTCGGGGACGGACCCATGTCGATGCCCTCGGCGTCGATGTTCAGCTCGCGGGCGAGACCGAACAGCTCGACCAGAGTCTTACCGGCGGACGCCATGGCGTCACGGGGACGCATGGCCTGCTTGGTCTCGACGTCGACGATCAGCTTGTCGAAGTCGGTGCGCTGCTCGACACGCGTGGCCTCGACCTTGTACGTGACCTTGAGAACCGGCGAGTAGATCGAGTCGACCGGGATGCGCCCGATCTCCTGACCGACCTGCTTGTTCTGCACGGCGGAGACGTAGCCGCGACCGCGCTCGACGGTCAGCTCCATCTCCAGCTTGCCCTTGCCGTTGAGCGTGGCGAGGACGAGGTCGGGGTTGTGCACCTCGACACCGGCCGGGGGCGCGATGTCGGCGGCGGTGACCAGACCCGGGCCCTGCTTGCGCAGGTACATCACGACCGGCTCGTCGTGCTCCGAGGAGACGACCAGCTGCTTGATGTTGAGGATCAGGTCGGTGACGTCCTCCTTGACGCCCGGCACGGTGGTGAACTCGTGCAGGACACCGTCGATGCGGATGCTGGTGACAGCAGCGCCGGGGATCGACGAGAGGAGGGTGCGGCGGAGGGAGTTGCCGAGGGTGTAGCCGAAGCCCGGCTCCAGCGGCTCGATGACGAACCGAGAGCGGAACTCGTCGACGACCTCTTCGGTCAACGAGGGACGCTGAGCAATCAGCATGTTGCGATCCTTCAGTCAGGGGCACCCACTATTTGATGCCCTGAGGCCACCGGGCAGAGCCCGATGGTGTCTTTCAAGGGTACGGGCGGCACGACCCGAAGGAGCCGTACCGCCCGAAAACCTCAGACCAAGCAGTCGTACGTCAGATCAGACGCGGCGACGCTTGGGCGGACGGCAGCCGTTGTGCGGGGTGGGCGTGACGTCCTGGATGGAGCCGACCTCAAGACCGGTCGCCTGAAGCGAACGGATGGCGGTCTCGCGACCCGAGCCCGGGCCCTTGACGAACACGTCGACCTTGCGCATGCCGTGCTCCTGCGCGCGGCGGGCGGCCGACTCGGCGGCCATCTGCGCGGCGAACGGGGTCGACTTGCGCGAACCCTTGAAGCCGACGTGGCCGGCGGAGGCCCACGAGATCACGTTGCCGGTCGGGTCCGTGATGGACACGATCGTGTTGTTGAACGTGCTCTTGATGTGCGCGTGGCCGTGAGCGACGTTCTTCTTTTCCTTGCGGCGCACCTTCTTGGCAGCGCCCTGACGTCCCTTGGGGGGCATGTCGTTCTCCTACGGGAGGTGGTCGGTCCTACAGCGAAGACCGCTGAAAAGCGTCCGCTGAGGACTACTTCTTGCCCGGCTTCTTCTTGCCGGCGATGGCGCGACGCGGGCCCTTGCGGGTACGAGCGTTCGTGCTGGTGCGCTGGCCGCGGACCGGCAGACCACGACGGTGGCGCAGACCCTGGTAGCAGCCGATCTCGACCTTGCGGCGGATGTCGGCCTGGATCTCGCGACGGAGGTCACCCTCGGTCTGGAAGTTCTGGTCCACGTACTCGCGGATCTTGACGAGGTCTTCCTCGCTCAGGTCGCGAACGCGGATGTTGCGGTCGATACCGACCGTGTCCAGCGTCAGCTGGGCGCGCGTACGCCCGATGCCGAACACGTAGGTGAGGGCGACCTCGATGCGCTTGTCGCGCGGGAGGTCAACGCCTTCAACGCGTGCCATTCATGGCTCCTGTTGATATTCGGAGGTCTGCAGCAGAACCACTCCCAGCCGCCGTCCCCTCTTCTCAGAGAGTCGGTACGAACTGGGTCCTCAGCCTCCGACTGAAGGTGTCGCCACGGTGGAGTGATCCACCGTCGGCGGGCTCTGCGTATGTACTCAATGTGTTGCGTGCGTCGCGCGAATCTCTGCGAACGAACTGCAGTCAGTCGTGCGTCAGCCCTGGCGCTGCTTGTGGCGCGGGTTGTCGCAGATCACCATGACCCGGCCGTGACGGCGGATCACCCTGCACTTGTCGCAGATCTTCTTGACGCTCGGCTTGACCTTCATGGGTGAGGTTCTCCGGGTCAGTTGCCGGCGGCCCGCAGGAAGCGGGACTTGGGCAAGATCTACTTGTACCGGTAGACGATCCGGCCACGCGTCAGGTCGTACGGAGACAGCTCCACCACGACCCGGTCGTCAGGGAGGATACGGATGTAGTGCATGCGCATCTTGCCGCTGATGTGTGCCAGGACCTGGTGGCCGTTCTGGAGCTCGACCTTGAACATGGCGTTCGGAAGAGACTCGACGACAGTGCCCTCGATCTCGATGGCACCTTGCTTCTTGGCCACGCTTCGCCCTTCGAATCGACTACCTTGATCGACTCCCGCTTCGCATGCAGACATGCCAATACACGAGAGCCGACGCGTCAGTCTACGTCAGTACCCCCGGAAAGACGAATTCCGGGATTCTCCCCTACCAGAGAGATCACTAAGCCCGCCACTCGAGCGTACTTTCCGCTCACCCCGGCAGATCGGGCACCACCGTCACCCCAGCGGATCCGGCGCCGCCGTGATCCCCATCTCCGCCAGCTTCGCCTTGCCGCCGTCCGGAGCCGTCAGCACCAGCGGCCCCTCCTCCGTCACCGCCACCGAGTGCTCCCAGTGCGACGACCACGTGCCGTCCGTCGAGACGACCGTCCAGTCGACCGATCCCCCACGCCCCTCTCGCGGGATCGGCGCCGGGGCGCCTCACAAGCTTCGAGCGGCTGCGCCGGCCTCCGACCGGCGACCGGGCAGCCCAAGCCCGAGATCACCCCAGCGGATCCGGCGCCGCCGTGATCCCCATCTCCGCCAGCTTCGCCTTGCCGCCGTCCGGAGCCGTCAGCACCAGCGGACCCTCCTCCGTCACCGCCACCGAGTGCTCCCAGTGCGACGACCACGTGCCGTCCGTCGAGACGACCGTCCAGTCGTCCTCCAGGACCGCGGTGCGGGGGGTGCCCAGGGCGACCATGGGCTCGATGGCGAGGCAGAAGCCGGGGACCAGCTTGGGGCCCTTGCCGCGGCGGCGCTCGACGTAGTTCAGGAGGTGCGGGTCCATGTGCATCTCGGTGCCGATGCCGTGGCCGCCGTAGTCCTCGACGATCCCGTACTTGCCGCCGCCGGGCTTGGGCTGGCGGCGGATGTACGTCTCGATCGCGCGGGAGATGTCCACCAGCCGGTTACCGGCCTTCATGGCCGCGATACCGGCCCACATCGACTCCTCGGTCACCCGGGACAGCTCGATCAGCTCCGGTGCGTGACCGGAGCCGACGAAGGCGGTGTACGCGGCGTCGCCGTGCCAGCCATCCACGATCGCGCCGCAGTCGATGGAGATGATGTCGCCGTCCTCCAGGACGACCTTCTCGCTCGGGATGCCGTGGACCACGACCTCGTTCTTCGAGGTGCAGATGGTGGCGGGGAACCCGCCGTAGCCCAGGAAGTTCGACTTCGCGCCGTGCTCGTCCAGCACCTTGCGCGCCACCTCGTCCAGGTCCCGGGTGGTGGCGCCGGGCACGGCCGCCTCACGGGTCGCGGCGTGGATCGCCGCGACGACAAGCCCCGCCTCCCGCATCTTGCGAATCTGGTCGGGGGTCTTGATCTGCACCATGGGGGCCTGCGCTCTCCGTCATCCGGTACGAGGTGTACGTACACCAACACTAAGGCCGCGGCCCCCCGGACGGGGAACCGCGGCCTCAGCCACGTACAGACGTGCGACGGGACTAGCGTCCCAGGGCCTCCATGGCCCGCGCCGTGACCTCCTCGACCTTGCCGAGGGCGGAGATCGTCACGACGAGCCCCTGCTCCCGGTAGTAGTCGATGATCGGCTCGGTCTGCGTGTGGTAGACCTCGAGCCGCTTGCGCACGGTCTCTTCCTTGTCGTCGTCGCGCTGGTACAGCTCGCCGCCGCAGACGTCACAGACGCCCTCGGCCTCGGGCTGCTTGTACACGACGTGGAAGACGTGCGCAGAGTCGTTGCGGCAGATGCGGCGGCCGGCGATGCGCTTGACCACCTCGTCCTCGGGGACCTCCAGGTCCAGGACCGCGTCCAGCTTCACGTCGTCGGCCTTGAGGGCGACGTCGAGCGCCTCGGCCTGCGAGACGTTGCGAGGGAAGCCGTCGAGCAGGAAGCCGTTCACGGCGTCCGGCTGCTCCATGCGGTCCTTGGCCATCCCGATGGTGACCTCGTCCGGTACCAGCTGGCCCGCGTCCATGTAGGACTTCGCCTGCTTGCCGAGATCCGTGCCCTTGCTGATGTTGGCACGGAAGAGGTCGCCCGTGGAGATGTGCGGGATCGACAGGTTCTGGGCGAGAAACGCGGCCTGCGTTCCCTTGCCAGCACCGGGCGGCCCGACGAGGACGATTCGCATCAGCGGAGGAACCCTTCGTAATTGCGCTGCTGGAGCTGGCTCTCGATCTGCTTCACCGTCTCAAGACCGACACCCACGATGATGAGGATGCTGGTGCCGCCGAAGGGGAAGTTCTGGCTTGCCCCGAAACCAACCAACGCCATCGTCGGTACGAGAGCGATCAGACCCAAGTACAGCGAACCCGGCCAGGTGATCCGGTTGAGCACGTAGGAGAGGTACTCAGCGGTCGGTCGGCCAGCCCGGATGCCCGGGATGAAGCCACCATACTTCTTCATGTTGTCCGCGACTTCCTCGGGGTTGAACGAGATCGCCACGTAGAAGAACGCGAAGAAAACGATCAGGAGGAAGTACGTGACGATGTAAATCGGGTGATTTCCCTTGGTCAGGTGGTCGTCGATCCACAGCTTCCAGCTGGAGTTGCCGCCCGCGAACTGGGCGACGAGGGCCGGGATGTAGAGGAGCGACGAGGCGAAGATGACAGGGATCACACCCGCCTGGTTCACCTTGAGCGGGATGTACGTAGACGTACCGCCGTAGGACCGGCGCCCGATCATGCGCTTCGCGTACTGGACCGGGATACGGCGCTGGGCCTGCTCGACGAAGACCACCAGGCCGACCATGACCAGGCCGACGAGGATGACGGTGCTGAACTCGATCCAGCCGTCGGCCAGCGAGCCCTGCTGCTTGATGGCCCACAGCGAGGCCGGGAAGCTGGCCGCGATCGAGATGAACATCAGGATCGACATGCCGTTGCCGATGCCGCGGTCGGTGATCAGCTCACCGAGCCACATCATCACGCAGGTACCGGCGGTCATGACGATGACCATGGTGACGGTGATGAAGATCGACTGGTCGGGGACGATCTGGCTGGCGACCGAGCAGCCCTGGAAGAGCGCGCCGGTCCGGGCGGTGGCCACCAGGCCGGTGCCCTGAAGGATGGCGAGAGCCACGGTCAGGTAGCGCGTGTACTGCGTGATCTTCGCCGTACCGGCCTGGCCCTCCTTCTTGAGGGCCTCCAGACGCGGGATCACCACGGTGAGCAGCTGAAGAATGATGCTCGCGGTGATGTACGGCATGATGCCGAGCGCGAAGACCGTGATCTGGAGCAGCGCGCCACCACTGAACATGTTGACCAGGCCGAACAGGCCGGTCGTGGAGCTGGACTGATCCATGCACGTCTGGACGCTCGAGTAATCCACTCCGGGGATCGGCACATGCGCGCCGAGCCGGTAGATCACGATGATGCCCAACGTGAAGAGCAGCTTCTTGCGCAGGTCGGGCGTCTTGAACGCCCGGGCGAACGCGGTGAGCACGGTGCCTCCTGCGACCCCCGCGCGCGTGCGTCAGAGGTGACGGTCTTGAGGATTCGACGAATACGTAACGGTCAAGCTCCGTGATTGGTGCCGGGGGCACACAGATCCCAGAAATTAACAGCGGACGCCACCTTACCGGCGTACCTGCCCCCCTAGGAACGACCAACCGGGGATACCCCTTTTGTGGGGTATCCCCGGTCGGGATCGTTCACGTCATCGAGACGTCGTCCGAAGGACTCAGACGAGCTCGGTGACCGTACCGCCGGCGGCGGTGATCTTCTCCTTGGCGGAGCCGGAGACGGCGTCGACCGTCACCTGCAGCGCCACGGTGATCTCGCCCTGGCCGAGGACCTTGACGAGGCTGTTCTTGCGGACAGCACCCTTCTCCACCAGACCCTCGACGGTGACTTCGCCACCCTCGGGGTACAGCGAGGCGAGCTTGTCCAGGTTCACGACCTGGAACTCGACCTTGAAGGGGTTCTTGAAGCCCTTCAGCTTCGGGAGACGCATGTGGAGGGGCATCTGGCCACCCTCGAAGCGCTCCGGAACCTGGTAACGGGCCTTCGTGCCCTTGGTACCACGACCGGCCGTCTTACCCTTCGACGCCTCACCACGACCGACACGGGTCTTCGCGGTCTTGGCACCGGGGGCCGGACGGAGGTTGTGGATCTTCAGCGGGTTGTTCTCCGCCATGATCAGACCTCCTCAACCGTCACGAGGTGGCGGACGGTGTGCACCATGCCGCGGAACTCGGGGCGGTCCTCCTTGACGACCTGCGTGTTGATGCCCTTGAGACCAAGGGAGCGCAGGGTGTCACGGTGGTTCTGCTTGCTGCCGATGTACGACTTCACCTGCGTGATCTTGAGCTGCGCCATTACGCACCAGCCCCGGCACGCGCACGGAGAAGGGCCGCGGGGGCGACGTCCTCGAGGGGCAGACCACGGCGAGCCGCGATCTCCTCGGGGCGCTGCAGGCCACGGAGGGCCTCCACGGTCGCGTGCACGATGTTGATCGCGTTGTCGGAGCCGAGCGACTTCGACAGGATGTCGTGAACGCCGGCGCACTCGAGCACGGCGCGCACAGGACCACCGGCGATAACGCCGGTACCCGGGGACGCGGGCTTGAGCAGCACGACGCCGGCAGCCTTCTCACCCTGGATCGGGTGCGGGATGGTGCCCTGGATACGGGGGACCTTGAAGAAGTGCTTCTTGGCCTCCTCAACACCCTTGGCGATGGCGGCCGGCACCTCCTTGGCCTTGCCGTAACCGACACCGACGGTGCCGTCACCATCGCCCACCACGACCAGCGCGGTGAAGCTGAAGCGACGACCACCCTTCACAACCTTGGCGACGCGGTTGATCGCGACAACGCGCTCAACGTACGCGGTCTTCTCGGCGGCAGCAGCGCCACCGTCGCGACCCTTCCGGTCCCGCCGCTCGCCGCCACCGGCACCGCCACCGCGGCGCTGGGGTCCAGCCATTGGAATTACCTCTCTCTGTTTCCGCTAGCTACGGAACCGGCTCAGAACTTCAGGCCGGCTTCGCGGGCGGCGTCCGCCAGGGCAGCAATGCGCCCGGCGTACTGGTTACCACCACGGTCGAACACGACAGCCTCGACACCGGCGGCCTTGGCGCGCTCGGCGACCAGGGCGCCGACCGACTTGGCCTGCGCGGACTTGTCGCCCTCGCCACCGCGGATCGAGGTGTCCAGGGTCGACGCCGACGCGAGGGTGTGACCCTTAACGTCGTCGATGACCTGGGCCACGATGTTGCGGTTCGAGCGCGTCACGACCAGGCGCGGACGCTCGGCCGTACCCGAGATGTGCTTACGGATACGGATGTGGCGGCGCTTGATAGCCGCACGCTTGTAAGCGTCGCCCTTAGCGATCTTCTGACCGTATGCCATGGCTTACTTACCCGCCTTTCCGACCTTGCGGCGGATGACTTCGCCTTCGTACTTGACGCCCTTGGCCTTGTACGGGTCGGGCTTGCGCAGCTTGCGGATGTTGGCCGCAACCTCGCCGACCTTCTGCTTGTCGATGCCCTCGACCGAGAACTTGGTCGGCGACTCGACCTTGAACGAGATGCCCTCGGGCGCCTCGACCGTGATCGAGTGGCTGTAGCCGAGCGAGAACTCCAGGTTGGAGCCCTTCGCCAGGACGCGGTAACCGACACCGCTGATCTCGAGCTTCTTCACGTAACCCGTGGTCACGCCGGTGATCATGTTCGCCACCAGCGTGCGGGACAGGCCGTGCAGGGCCTTGTTCTGACGCTCGTCGTTGGGGCGGGTGACGTTCAGGACGCCGTCCTCGCCCTTGGCGATCTCGATCGGCGCCACGACGGTGTGGGTCAGGGTGCCCTTAGAGCCCTTGACCGTGACCGTCTGGCCGTCGATGGTGACGTCCACGCCGGCGGGAACCGTGATGGGGAGCTTGCCAATACGCGACATAGCTGTTTCCTCCTGTTCCCTTCCGCTACCAGACGTAGGCGAGGACTTCCCCACCCACGCCCTTCTTGCCTGCCTGCTGGCCGGTCAGGAGACCGTGCGACGTGGAGATGATCGCCACGCCCAGGCCACCGAGGACCTTCGGCAGGTTGGTGGACTTCGCGTAAACGCGCAGACCCGGCTTGGAGATGCGCTTGATGCCGGCGATCGAACGCTCACGGTTCGGGCCGAACTTCAGCTCCAGGACGAGGTTCTTGCCGACCTCGGCGTCCTCGACCTTCCAGCCGGTGATGAAACCCTCCTGCTGGAGGATCTCGGCGATGTGCGACTTGATCTTGCTGTGCGGCATAGCCACGGTGTCGTGGTACGCCGAGTTCGCGTTCCGCAGACGCGTAAGCATGTCTGCGATCGGATCAGTCATGGTCATGAATTGGCCTTCGG
The DNA here is from genome assembly GCF_040297005.1 of Streptomyces sp. NPDC001904. Classification (NCBI taxonomy): domain Bacteria; kingdom Bacillati; phylum Actinomycetota; class Actinomycetes; order Kitasatosporales; family Streptomycetaceae; genus Streptomyces; species Streptomyces sp. NPDC001904. The sequence goes on from NZ_JBEOYI010000029.1 coordinate 41,690, forward strand.
CCTCTCTCGCCGGGGTTTCCTGTATGCGCCATCCCTCTCCCCACACAGGGGCGGGACGGGTGCGGCGCGGGGACCTACGGCGTAGTAAGTCGGTCAGGGCGGCAGAAGCGCCCAACCCTCCTAGCCTAAGCCATGAGAGCGGGGGCCACTGCCGACCCTTTACTTACCGAGAGATCCAGGCAGTCCCTAAAAGTGGGGACTACCAGGAGCTCTTGGTCACGCCCGGCAGCTCGCCACGGTGAGCCATCTCACGAAGGCACACGCGGCAGAGGCCGAACTTGCGGTAGACGGAGTGCGGGCGGCCGCAGCGCTGGCAGCGCGTGTAGCCGCGGACACCGAACTTGGGCTTACGAGCAGCCTTGGCAATGAGAGCCTTCTTCGCCATCTCGCTTACGCCTCCTTGAACGGGAAGCCGAGGTGACGAAGGAGCGCGCGGCCCTCAGCGTCGTTGGTCGCCGTGGTGACCACGGTGATGTCCATACCCCGGACGCGGTCGATCTTGTCCTGGTCGATCTCGTGGAACATGACCTGCTCGGTGAGACCGAAGGTGTAGTTGCCACGGCCGTCGAACTGCTTGGGGGACAGACCACGGAAGTCGCGGATGCGCGGCAGCGCGAGCGACAGGGTGCGGTCCAGGAACTCCCACATGCGGTCGCCACGAAGCGTGACGTGGGCACCGATCGGCTGGCCCTCACGCAGCTTGAACTGCGCGATGGACTTGCGGGCCTTGGTGATGGCCGGCTTCTGACCCGTGATGGTGGTCAGGTCGCGGACAGCACCGTCCATGAGCTTCGAGTCGCGCGCGGCGTCACCGACACCCATGTTGACCACGATCTTGACCAGGCCGGGGATCTGCATGACGTTCTCGTACGAGAACTCGTCCTGCAGCTTGCCCTTGATCTCGTCGCGGTACTTCTGCTTCAGACGCGGGGAAGTGGTGGTCGTCATCAGATGTCCTCACCCGTCCGCTTGGCAACGCGGATCTTGTTGCCTTCGTCGTCGAAGCGGTAACCGACGCGCGTCACGACCTTGTTGCCGTCCTTCTCCACGACCAGCTGGACGTTGGAGACGTGGACGGGGGCCTCGGTGGTGACGATGCCGCCGGCCTGCGAGCCGGAGGCGGTGGGGCCGGCCTTGGTGTGCTTCTTGACCCGGTTGACACCCTCGACCAGGACGCGCTCGTCGCGCGGGTAAGCGGCAATGACCTTGCCCTGCTTGCCCTTGTCCTTACCGGTGATGACCTGGACCAGGTCGCCCTTCTTGATCTTCATGCTTACAGCACCTCCGGCGCGAGCGAGATGATCTTCATGAACTTCTTCTCGCGCAGCTCACGGCCCACCGGGCCGAAGATACGGGTGCCGCGAGGGTCGCCGTCGTTCTTCAGAATGACGGCGGCGTTCTCGTCGAAGCGGATGTACGAGCCGTCCGGACGGCGGCGCTCCTTGACGGTGCGAACGATGACCGCCTTGACGACGTCACCCTTCTTCACGTTGCCACCGGGGATCGCGTCCTTGACGGTGGCGACGATGACGTCACCGATGCCCGCGTAGCGGCGACCCGAGCCACCGAGAACACGGATGGTGAGGATTTCCTTCGCACCCGTGTTGTCGGCGACGCGAAGTCGCGACTCCTGCTGGATCACGTCTATCTCCTGTTTGTCTGCCGGTTCCCCCGGGGCAGTTCAGCGAACTGCCCCGGGAGCCTGGCGGAACGAACCCTGAGGGAAACCCCTCAGAGAATTACTTGGCCTTCTCGAGGATCTCGACGACGCGCCAGCGCTTCGTCGCCGACAGCGGCCGGGTCTCCATGAGGAGGACGCGGTCGCCGACGCCGGCGGCGTTCTGCTCGTCGTGCGCCTTGAGCTTGTTCGTACGGCGGATGACCTTGCCGTACAGCGCGTGCTTGACGCGGTCCTCGACAGCGACGACGACGGTCTTGTCCATCTTGTCGCTGACGACCAGACCCTCACGGGTCTTGCGGAAGCCGCGGGCGGCAGTCTCTTCAGTCACAGTCTTCTCGCTCATCAGGCGCTCTCCACCGTCTCGATGCCCAGCTCGCGCTCACGCATGAGGGTGTAGATCCGCGCGATGTCCTTGCGGACGGCCTTGAGCCGGCCGTGGTTCTCGAGCTGACCGGTCGCCGCCTGGAAGCGGAGGTTGAACAGCTCTTCCTTGGCCTCGCGGAGCTTGTTGAGGAGCTCCTCGTTGCCCAGCTCGCGCAGCTCGGACGCCTTGGTTCCGGCCGACATCACGCCTCACCTGCTTCGCGCTTAACGATCTTGCACTTCATCGGCAGCTTGTGAGCGGCACGAGTCAGAGCTTCACGCGCGATCTTCTCGTTCGGGTAGGACAGCTCGAACATCACGCGTCCGGGCTTGACGTTGGCGACCCACCACTCCGGAGAACCCTTACCGGAACCCATGCGGGTCTCGGCGGGCTTCTTGGTGAGGGGGCGGTCCGGGTAGATGTTGATCCAGACCTTGCCGCCACGCTTGATGTGACGCGTCATGGCGATACGAGCGGCCTCGATCTGACGGTTCGTCACGTACGCCGGGGTCAGCGCCTGGATGCCGTACTCGCCGAACGCAACCTGCGTGCCACCCTTGGACATACCGCTGCGCTTCGGGTGGTGCTGCTTGCGGTGCTTGACCCTACGGGGGATCAGCATTTCGGTCAGGCCTCCGTTCCGGTGCTCTCAGCAGCCGGAGCGGCAGCGGCGGGAGCGTCGGCCTTGGGGGCCTCGGCAGCCGGCGCGGACTGCTGCTGCGGCTTGCGACCGCGACCGCCACGCTCGCCACCGCGGCCACCACGGCCGGCCGGGCGGTCGTTGCCGCCACGGGCCGGGCGGTTGCCGGCGCGGGCAGCGGCGTTCTCGGCGCGGACCTCGGCGATGTTCTTGACATCGCCCTTGTAGATCCAGACCTTCACGCCGATGCGGCCGAAGGTCGTCTTGGCCTCGAAGAAGCCGTAGTCCACGTTGGCGCGGAGCGTGTGCAGGGGCACACGGCCCTCGCGGTAGAACTCCGAACGGGACATCTCGGCACCGCCGAGACGACCGCCACACTGGATCTTGATGCCCTTGGCGCCCGCCTTCATCGCCGACTGCATGCTCTTACGCATGGCGCGACGGAAGGAGACGCGGGAGGACAGCTGCTCCGCGACGGCCTGGGCCACGAGCTGAGCGTCCGTCTCGGGGTTCTTGACCTCGAGGATGTTCAGCTGGACCTGCTTGCCCGTGAGCTTCTCGAGGTCACCGCGGATGCGGTCGGCCTCGGCGCCACGGCGGCCGATGACGATGCCGGGACGAGCGGTGTGGATGTCCACACGCACGCGGTCACGGGTGCGCTCGATCTCAACCTTCGAGATGCCGGCGCGCTCCATGCCGGACGTCATCATCCGACGGATGGCGACGTCTTCCTTGACGTAGTCCTTGTACAGCTTGTCGGCGTACCAACGCGACTTGAAGTCGGTCGTGACACCGAGCCGGAACCCGTGCGGGTTTACCTTCTGGCCCATTACCGGGTTCCTTCCTTGCTGCTGACGACCACGGTGATGTGGGAGGTCCGCTTGCGGATCCGGTAGGCACGGCCCTGGGCACGCGGACGGAACCGCTTCAGGGTCGGGCCCTCATCGACGAACGCCTCGCTGATGAACAGCGACGAAGCGTCCGGGTGGTCGTAGTTGTGCGCGGCGTTGGCAATGGCGCTGTCCAGCACCTTGCCGACCGGCACGCTCGCGGCCTGCGGGGCGAAACGCAGGACCGCCTGAGCCTCCGTGGCATCCATGCCACGGATGAGGTCCACCACGCGGCGGGCCTTCATGGGCGTGACGCGGATGTACCGCGCCTGGGCCCTGGCTTCCATGGTTGTCCCTTCGGTGTTAGTCATAGTCGATTCCACCCCGCCTTAGCGGCGCTTCGACTTCCGGTCGTCCTTGACGTGACCCCGGAAGGTGCGCGTCGGCGAGAACTCGCCGAGCTTGTGGCCGACCATCGACTCGGTGACGAACACCGGGATGTGGGTCTTGCCGTTGTGCACCGCGATCGTGTGGCCCAGCATGCTGGGGATGATCATCGAGCGACGGGACCAGGTCTTGATGACGTTCTTGGTACCGGCTTCGTTCTGTACGTCCACCTTCTTTACGAGGTGGCCGTCGACGAAGGGTCCCTTCTTGAGACTGCGCGGCATCTAAACCCGCTCCTAGCGCTTCTTGTTCGACTTGCGGCGGCGGACGATGTACTTGTTGCTCGCCTTGTTGCGATCACGAGTACGACCCTCCTTCTTGCCCCACGGCGAGACCGGGTGACGACCACCGGAGGTCTTGCCTTCACCACCACCGTGCGGGTGGTCAACCGGGTTCATCACGACACCACGCACGGTCGGGCGGACGCCCTTCCAGCGCATGCGGCCGGCCTTGCCCCAGTTGATGTTGCTCTGCTCGGCGTTGCCGACCTCGCCGACGGTGGCGCGGCAGCGCACGTCGACCAGGCGGATCTCACCGGACGGCATACGGAGGTGCGCCATGGCGCCCTCCTTGGCCAGCAGCTGCACGGAGGCACCCGCGGAGCGGGCGAACTTGGCGCCACCACCGGGACGGAGCTCGATCGCGTGGATCGTGGTACCGACCGGGATGTTGCGGAGCGCCAGGTTGTTACCGGGCTTGATGTCGGCCGCCGGGCCGTTCTCCACCACGGCACCCTGCGCGAGACCGCGCGGGGCCAGGATGTAGCGCTTCTCGCCGTCCGCGTAGTGCAGGAGGGCGATGCGGGCGGTGCGGTTGGGGTCGTACTCGATGTGAGCGACCTTGGCCGGAACGCCGTCCTTGTCGTGCCGACGGAAGTCGATCACGCGGTAGGCGCGCTTGTGTCCGCCACCCTGGTGGCGAACGGTCACGCGACCGGAGTTGTTACGACCGCCCTTGCTGTGCAGGGGGCGGACCAGCGACTTCTCCGGCGTGGACCGCGTGACCTCGACGAAGTCGGCGACGGAGGAGCCACGGCGGCCCGGCGTCGTCGGCTTGTACTTGCGGATTCCCATTTCTCAGTCCTCGTCCGATATTCGGACCGGGCGCTCCGTTAGGAGGCCTGGCCGAAGATGTCGATACGGTCGCCCTCAGCAAGGGTCACGATCGCGCGCTTGGTGTCGGCACGCTTGCCGAAACCGGTGCGCGTGCGCTTGCGCTTGCCCTGACGGTTGATCGTGTTGACGCCGGTGACCTTGACCGAGAAGACCGCCTCGACGGCCTGCTTGATCTGGGTCTTGTTGGCGCCGGGGGCCACGATGAACGTGTACTTGCCCTCGTCGAGAAGCGCGTACGACTTCTCGGAGACGACCGGCTTGACGAGGACGTCGCGCGGGTCCGTGAAGGACTTGCTCAGCGGCGTGGGCTCGACAGCGATCTTGCCCTCGGTCGCGATGCGCTTCGCCTTGGCGACGCGCGCGGCCTTGGCGGCCTTGGCGGCCTTCGAGGCGATGCTCGGGTGACGCGTAGCCATCAGGCCTCGCTCCCTTCGGTGTCAGCGGCCTTGGGGCCAGACACGAAGGACTCGAAAGCGGCCTGGGTGAAGACCACGTCGTCCGAGACGAGAACGTCGTACGTGTTCAGCTGGCCCGGCTCCAGGATGTGGACCTGGGGCAGGTTGCGGGCGGAGAGCCACGCGGCCTCGTCGGCGCGGTCGGCGACCAGGAGCAGGTTCTTGCGCTCCGAGATCTTGCCGAACAGCGTCTTGGCGGCCTTGGTGGAGACCTCGCCCTCGACCACGCCGGAGACGACGTGGATGCGAGCGTTGCGGGCCCGGTCGGTGAGGGCGTGACGCAGCGCGGCAGCCTTCATCTTCTTCGGGGTCCGCTGCGAGTAGTCACGCGGCACGGGACCGTGCACGACGCCACCACCGGCGAACTGCGGCGCGCGGGTCGAGCCCTGACGGGCGCGGCCGGTGCCCTTCTGGCGGTAAGGCTTCTTGCCACCACCACGGACTTCGCCACGGGTCTTGGTCTTGTGCGTGCCCTGGCGGGCAGCGGCCAGCTGCGCGACGACGACCTGGTGAAGCAGCGGAACGCTGATCTTCTCGACGGCGAAGATCTCCGCGGGGAGCTCGACCGTCCCGGTCTTGTCGCCTGCCGGCGAAAGGATGTCAACAGTGCTCATCGGTTACCTCAGGCCCCCTTGGCCGCAGTGCGGACCAGGACGAGGCCGCCGTTCGGACCGGGAACCGCGCCCTTGATGAGCAGCAGACCCTTCTCCGCGTCAACGGCGTGGACGGTCAGGTTCTGGGTGGTGACCCGCTCGTTGCCCATACGGCCCGCCATGCGGAGGCCCTTGAACACACGGCCGGGGGTGGCGCAGCCACCGATCGAGCCCGGCTTGCGGTGCACGCGGTGGGCACCGTGCGATGCCTTGCCACCGGCGAAGTTGTGACGCTTCATGACACCGGCGAAGCCCTTGCCCTTGCTCTTGCCGGTCACGTCCACCTTGATGCCGGACTCGAAGGTCTCAGCGGTGATCTCCTGGCCGAGGGTGTACTCGGAAGCGTCCGAGGTACGGATCTCGACGAGGTGACGACGGGGGGTGACGTCGGCCTTGGCGAAGTGGCCCTTGAGGGGCTTGTTCACCTTGCGCGGGTCGATCTCGCCGAACGCGATCTGGACGGACTCGTAGCCGTCCACGTCGTTCGTGCGGACCTGGGTCACGACATTGGGGCCGGCCTTGACGACGGTGACCGGAACAACACGGTTGTTCTCGTCCCACACCTGCGTCATGCCGAGCTTCTCGCCCAGGATGCCCTTGATCTGCTTAGCCATTATCGATCACCAGCCCTTAGAGCTTGATCTCGATGTCGACACCGGCCGGGAGGTCGAGTCGCATCAGAGAGTCAACGGTCTTGGGCGTGGGGTCGAGAATGTCGATCAGGCGCTTGTGCGTGCGCATCTCGAAGTGCTCGCGCGAGTCCTTGTACTTGTGCGGCGACTTGATGACGCAGTACACGTTCTTCTCGGTAGGCAGCGGCACCGGGCCCGCGACCGACGCACCAGTGCGGGTCACCGTCTCGACGATCTTCTTCGCCGAGGAGTCGATGACCTCGTGGTCGTAGGCCTTGAGCCGGATGCGGATCTTCTGTCCCGCCATGGCTACTTAGTAGTCCTGTCTCTCATAACGCTCTGGCTCCTGAGGGCCCTGTTTCACACTTCCTCCGACCCACGCGGTCGGGCGTGTCGCGGCCTCGCTGACAGAAATATCCGTACGGATTTCCCTGCTACAGGAACCGCGGCCCGAGGCCGCAAGGCTGGGGGAAGAAACCCACCAGGCGCCTGGTGGAGCTCCGCGCTGAACTTCCCGGAAGATTCCCGTACGTCCGTCCCAGCGCTGCCGCAGGCGGCAGATGGGGCGACGAGTACTGTGGGACTCGCTTCCGGTCCTCCCGGCGGGAGGCGCGCAGCATCGGCACTCAACCGAGCAACCCCGCTAGTCTGCCATACGGGGCATGTCCGGGGCCAATCGGGCCGTAGAGAGTACCCCGAGAGTGACGAAGGTCAAACCCGGGGCGACGGCGCCCGGGCGAGGCGCCGCTAGCGGGTCGCGTGCGCCCGGTACAGGGTGCGCAGCGTCTCGGTCAGCGCCGCCGCCGACTCCTCGTCCAGCGGCGCCAGGTAGGCCCGCTCGGCCTCGATCCGCGCCCGGTCGGCATCGCGCTGGCAGGCCGCGCCCGCGGGTGTGAGCGCCACCACATTGCGCCGACGGTCCACCGCGCTGCGCCGGCGCTCCACCAGGCCCTTGCCCTCCAGGGCGTCGATGAGAGCGACCATCGTCGTGCGGTCCACGCCGACCAGCTGGGCCAGTTCGTGCTGCGAGCGCTCCTCGCCGTCCGCCGCGATGACCGACAGCACGCCCACCTCACGCGGATTCACGCCGTACGGCTCCAGCGCCTCGGCGAGCATCCCGGACAATTGGTGAAAAGCGTGCTTGACGAGGTACCCGAGGCGGTGTGTCAGAGGTCCCGCGAAAAAGGGATCGTCCGTCATGCCACGTAGCGTATCCTGATTCTGATAGTCAGCGATACTGATGATCAGGCTCCTTGCAGAGCCCTCCGACCGCCCCGCCCCTCGTCGCGCGGCGCGTCCCACCTCACCCTCACGCGACCCACAGGAAGCGACACCTCGCCCATGAGCGACTCCATATCCGTCGGCGCCAACCGGACGGCGCCGGCCTCCCCCGCCGCACCGGCGGCCGATGCGCCCGACCCCCGCCGCTGGTGGGGCCTGGTCGTCATCGCCCTGGCCCAGCTGATGGTGGTCCTCGACGCGACCATCGTGAACATCGCGCTGCCGTCCGCCCAGACCGCCCTCGGCATGTCCGACGCGAACCGGCAGTGGGTCATCACGTCCTACACGCTGGCCTTCGGCGGCCTGCTGCTGCTCGGCGGCCGCGTCGCCGACCTCGTCGGCCGCAAGCGCACCTTCATCATCGGCCTGATCGGCTTCGCGCTCGCCTCCGCGCTCGGCGGCGCCGCGCAGAGCTCCGGCATGCTGTTCGGCGCGCGTGCGCTGCAGGGCGTCTTCGGCGCGCTGCTGGCCCCGTCCGCGCTGTCGCTGATGACCACGACGTTCACCGACCCGCGCGAGCGCGGCAAGGCGTTCGGCATCTACGGCGCGCTCGCGGGCGCGGGCGGTGCCGTCGGCCTGCTGCTCGGCGGCGTCCTCACCTCGTACCTGAACTGGCGCTGGTGCCTGTACGTCAACATCCCGATCGCGATCGTCGCCGTGATCGGCGCCGTGATCCTGCTGCACGACCGCGCGGGCCACAAGGACATCAAGCTGGACGTGCCCGGCGTGATCCTGGGCTGCGGCGGCCTCGTCGCCATCGTCTACGGCTTCTCGGAGGCCGAGCCGCGCGGCTGGGGCGACTCGATGGTCGTCTCGCTGCTGGCCGGCGGCGCGGTGCTGCTCCTCGCGTTCGTCTTCTGGCAGACCCGCGCGAAGTCGCCGCTGCTGCCGCTGCGCATCCTCAAGGACCGCAACCGGGCCGGCTGCTTCCTGACGATGGGCCTGGCCACGATCGGCATGTTCGGCCTGTTCCTGTTCATGACCTACTACCTCCAGGGCATCCTCGGCTACTCGCCGGTCCGCACCGGCCTGGCCTTCCTGCCGATGTCGGTCGCGATCATCATCGGCTCGACGCAGATCTCGGCCCGCCTGCTGCCGAAGGTCCCCGCCCGCGCCCTGATGGTCCCGGGCATGGTCCTGGCCGCCGGCGGCCTGCTGATCCTCACCCAGCTCGGCGTCGACTCCTCGTACGTCAGCCACGTGCTGCCCGCCGAGCTGATCCTCGGCCTCGGCATGGGCCTGACGTTCATGCCGGTCTTCTCCACGGCGACGAGCGGCATCCGCCCGCAGGACGCCGGTGTCACCTCCGCGATGGTCAACACCTCGCAGCAGGTGGGCGGTTCGCTCGGCACGGCCCTGCTGAACACCATCGCGACCTCGGCCACCGGCTCGTACATCGCGACCCACATGACCGACCCCTCGAAGAAGGACCAGGTCGTCGCCGCGGGCATCGTCCACGGCTACACCCACGCGATCTGGTACGCCGTCGGCGCGATGCTGCTGGCCGGCGTCTGCGCGGCCGTCCTGGTCAACGCCAAGCCCCAGGCGGCGCGTCACTGACGACCTGTCACGCCCGCCGACGGTGCCCCTGTCCTCGCCCGCCGAGGACAGGGGCACCGCCCGTTTCCCGTCCCGTCCGGGTGAACGGAACATGTACATGCATGGAACCTCCACCCTTCGGTGACCCTCTCTCCAGGTGAACCACCGGAACACCTGAACAGAGGCGAGCGCACCACCGACCGCTGTGCCTCCACAGCGGACGGAGCACGCCCTCATGCGGAATCGACCTGCGATATCGAGGCCCGAAAAGCGGCTTCAGCGAGGAATGTCCCGACGGGCCGTGGTCCTCGGCGGCGCCGCCGCCCTCGCCGCCGCCGGTTCGCTCACCGCCTGTTCGCGCACGCCCTCCGCTCCCCCGCCGCACCTCACCGCCCCCTCCCCCGCCTCCGGCCTGCCCGCCGCCCAGGCCGAGCGCGCCCTCCTCCTCCAGGTCCTCGCCCACCCCGATGACGACCTGTACTTCATGAACCCGGACGCCCAGCACGCCTTCGGCACCGGCACCCCGCTGGTCTGCGTCTACGTCACCGCGGGCGAGGCCGACGGACGCAACAAGACGCCCGACGACCGCCGGCCCGCCCCGAACAAGGCCGCCTACTCCGCCGCCCGTCACCAGGGCCTGCGCCAGTCCTACGCGGCCCAGCTCGGACTGCCCGTCTTCACCCCCTGGGACGTGACCGCCCTGCGCCTGCGCACCGGGTTCCAGGTGGAGGTGAACGCTCTCGAACACCGGGGCCGCCGCGTCGAGTTGGTCCATCTCGACCTCGCGATGCACACCCCGGCCGGCCACATGGGCGTGCCCGCGCTGTGGCGCGAACCCGGCCTTCTGCTGCACACGCTCGTCCCGGACGGCTCCCCGCTGCGCACGGTCCAGACGTACGACCACGACGCGCTGATCGGCGTCCTCGTGGCGCTCTTCGAGCGGTACCGGCCCACCCTGGTGCACACCCTCGACCCGGATCCGGACATGCAGGCGAGCGACCGGGCCACCCAGATCCGCGACAGCGAGCAGCCCGGCTACTCCGACCACGCCGACCACACCGCCGTGGCCTGCTTCACCTGGGCCGCGCTGATCCGCTGGACGCAGGAGGCCCGGTCCGGGCCGCCGGCCGTCGCCGTCTCCGCCTTCCGCGGCTACTACAACCACCACTGGCCCAAGAACCTCCCGCCGCAGGTGCTCGGCCCCAAGGCCGCCCATCTCGTCCCCTACGGCGCGGGCCCCGACTGGAGCTGCGGCAACCCGTCGGGCTGCGGCGACTACAACGTGGGCGGCGACCGCCCCCTGACCAACCGCAAGGGCTGGGTCCGCGCCACCCACCACCGCTATCCCGGGCCGCGCCTCGCCCTCTTCCCGAAGGGCGACGGAACCCTCACGGCGTACGGCGTCCTGGGGCTGCGGGCGGTGCGGTACGAAGAGAGAGACGGGGAGTTCCGCGCTCCCGTCGACCTCGGCGGCGGCCCGCTCGCCCCGGTCCTCGGCGGCGCCGCCCTGCCCGACGGCCGCCATCTGGTCCTGGGGCTGCGGCTCGCGGCGATCGGCGGCCTGGGCGCGACCGACGCCCGCGAGATCGTGGCCCTGGAACAGCGCGGGTCCGGCCGGTACGGCTCCTGGACGAGCCTCGGCAACCCCGAGGGCGCCGACGCCGACCGCGGCCGCCGCATCGGCGTCCCGGTCGCGGTCGCCGCGCCCGACGGCCGCGTCCATCTCTTCGTCCGCAATGCCGCACAGGGCGTGAGCACCCGCGTACGGGACACGGACGGCGCCTGGTCGCCGTGGCGGGACCTCGGCGGCGGCCAGGTCCAGGACGGCCTCACGGCGGTCGTCGGCGCCGACCGGCAGGTGCACGTGTACGCGCCCGGCCGGGACACCGTCCACCACTGGACGCCGGACGGCCCCGCCCCGCTCACCGGCCTGCCCGTCCCCGCCGACCCGGTGGCGGTCGCGGACGGCCGGCTCTACTACCGCGGGCCCGCCTCCGCGCGGCTGCTGAGCCCGGGCGGCCCGGCCGTGGACTTCCCCGGGTACGGGCCCGTGGCGGCCGCGGGCGGGCATCTGCTCGGGCTCGGCACCGACGGCCGGGTCCAGCTCCTGGAGAACGGCCGCGTGCTCCGCCCGGCCACCGACCCCGTCACCCTGGACGGCCCGTCCCTGACGGCGGACCGGTACGGACCGACCGCCGCGGGCCTCTCCCCGGACGCCCGGCCGTGGTTGTGGCGGCCGTCCCGGGCAAAGGCCTGACGCACCCCGGGCCGGACCCGCACACTGGCCCGATGCCACGCGACCACGAACCGCACGGGGACGACCGCGGCCGCCTGCGGCTGATCCTCGCCGTGCCGGTCGTCATCCTGACGCTGCTGTCCTGCTACTTCTGCTGGTGGGCCGTGACCATCCGGCCGCAGGGCGAGTGGGACGAGCCCGCCCACCGGGGCGTCGCGCTGTCCTGCTTCCTCACGGTCGCGTTCGGCGTCGCCCTGCTCGGCCTGTGGCTGCCCCGGCCGCTGCGCCGGCTCGTCGGCTGGACCTGGATCGCCCCGGGTGTCGTCCTCGCCGCTGTGGCCGCGGCGCGCTGGGCGATCGCTCCCTGAACACCGTCGCGGCACGCAAAAGGGCCCGTACGACCGAAGTCGTACGGGCCCTTTCAGAGCTCGCGGGAGCTACCAGGCATCAAGCCCAGCAAGTAAGCGGACTTACTTGTTGATCTTGGTGACCTGGCCGGCGCCGACGGTCCGGCCACCCTCACGGATGGCGAACTTGAGGCCCTCCTCCATGGCGACGGGCTGGATGAGCTCCACCTTCATCTCGGTGTTGTCACCCGGCATGACCATCTCGGTGCCCTCGGGGAGGGTCACGACGCCGGTCACGTCCGTCGTACGGAAGTAGAACTGCGGGCGGTAGTTGTTGAAGAACGGGGTGTGACGGCCACCCTCGTCCTTCGACAGGATGTACGCCTGCGCCTCGAACTCGGTGTGCGGCGTGACCGAACCCGGCTTGATGATGACCTGGCCGCGCTCGACGTCCTCGCGCTTGATGCCACGGAGGAGCAGACCGACGTTCTCACCGGCCTGGCCCTCGTCGAGCAGCTTGCGGAACATCTCGATGCCGGTGACCGTGGTGGTGGTCTTCTCGGTCTTGATGCCGATGATGTCGACGGTCTCGTTGACCTTCAGGACACCACGCTCGATACGGCCGGTGACGACCGTACCGCGACCGGTGATCGTGAAGACGTCCTCGATCGGCATGAGGAACGGCTTGTCGACGTCGCGCTCCGGCTCCGGGATCGACTCGTCGACGGCCTTCATGAGCTCCAGGACCGAGTTGCCCCACTCCTTGTCGCCCTCGAGCGCCTTCAGAGCGGAGACCTTGACGACGGGAACGTCGTCGCCCGGGAACTCGTACTCGGAGAGGAGCTCACGAACCTCGAGCTCGACGAGCTCCAGGATCTCCTCGTCGTCCACCATGTCGGCCTTGTTGAGGGCGACAACGATGTACGGAACGCCGACCTGGCGGGCCAGGAGCACGTGCTCCTTGGTCTGCGGCATCGGGCCGTCGGTGGCGGCGACCACGAGGATGGCGCCGTCCATCTGCGCGGCACCGGTGATCATGTTCTTGATGTAGTCCGCGTGACCCGGGCAGTCGACGTGGGCGTAGTGACGCGCCTCGGTCTGGTACTCGACGTGCGCGATGGAGATGGTGATACCGCGCTGGCGCTCCTCAGGAGCCTTGTCGATCTGGTCGAACGCCGACGCCTCGTTGATGTCCGGGTACGCGTCGTGCAGCACCTTGGTAATGGCGGCCGTGAGGGTCGTCTTACCGTGGTCGATGTGACCGATGGTGCCGATGTTGACGTGCGGCTTAGTCCGCTCGAACTTCGCCTTCGCCACTGGGTCCTCCTGTGGAGTGGTTCTGTACGCCTTGCTTCATCGGCGCCAGGTGATCTTTGCTGGAAAGCCCGGGCCCGAGGGCATTCAGGGACGTGAGCCCCTGAATGCCCGGTCGGGCTCCGGAGTCAAGCCTAAAGCGTGAACTCGAGTGAGTTACTCGCCCTTGGCCTTCGCGATGATCTCCTCGGCGACGTTCCGCGGAACCTCGGCGTAGGAGTCGAACTGCATCGAGTAGCTCGCGCGACCCGACGTCTTGCTGCGGAGGTCTCCGACGTAGCCGAACATCTCCGAGAGGGGCACGAGGCCCTTCACGACGCGAGCGCCGCTGCGCTCCTCCATGGCCTGGATCTGGCCACGGCGGGAGTTGATGTCACCGATGACATCGCCCATGTAGTCCTCGGGCGTGGTGACCTCGACGGCCATCATCGGCTCGAGGAGCACGGGGGACGCCTTGCGCGCGGCCTCCTTGAAGGCCTGCGAACCGGCGATCTTGAAGGCCAGCTCGGAGGAGTCGACCTCGTGGTAGGCACCGTCGAGAAGCGTGACGCGGACGCCCGTCATCTCGTAACCGGCGAGGATGCCGAACTGCATGGCCTCCTGCGCACCGGCGTCCACCGACGGGATGTACTCCCGCGGGATACGGCCACCGGTGACCTTGTTCACGAACTCGTACGACGCCTCGCCGCCCTCGATGGGCTCGATCGCGATCTGCACCTTGGCGAACTGACCGGTACCACCGGTCTGCTTCTTGTGGGTGTAGTCCACGCGCTCGACGGCCTTGCGGATCGTCTCGCGGTACGCGACCTGCGGCTTGCCGACGTTCGCCTCGACGCGGAACTCGCGCTTCATGCGGTCGACGAGCACCTCGAGGTGAAGCTCACCCATACCACCGATGATGGTCTGGCCGGTCTCCTCGTCCGAGTGCACCTGGAAGGAGGGGTCCTCCTCCGAGAGACGCTGGATGGCGACACCCAGCTTCTCCTGGTCACCCTTGGACTTCGGCTCGATGGCGACCTGGATGACAGGCGCCGGGAAGTCCATGGACTCCAGGATCACCTGCTGCTTGTCGTCACAGAGCGTCTCGCCCGTGGTGGTCTGCTTCAGACCCATGACGGCGACGATGTCACCGGCGCCCACCGACTCGATCTCCTCACGCTTGTTCGCGTGCATGCGGTAGATCTTGCCGATGCGCTCCTTCTTGCCCTTGACGGGGTTCAGCACCGCGGTGCCGGACTCCAGGCGGCCCGAGTAAACCCGGACGAAGGTGAGCTTGCCCAGGTGCGGGTCGCTCATGATCTTGAACGCGAGGGCAGCCAGCGGCTCGTCGTCCGACGGCTTGCGCTTGACGACGACCTCGGGGTCCTTGACGTCGTGGCCCTCGATGGCCTCGACGTCGAGCGGGGTCGGCAGGTAGCGCACGACGGCGTCGAGCAGGGGCTGAACGCCCTTGTTCTTGAACGCGGTGCCACAGAAGACGGGGGTGACGGTGGTGTCGCCGCCCTTGCCGGAGGCGATGGTGATGCGACGCACGGCGGCGTGCAGCTGCTCGACGGTGGGCTCGGTGCCCTCCAGGAACAGCTCCATCATCTCTTCGTCGTTCTCCGCGACGGCCTCGAGCAGCTTGCCGCGGTACTCCTCGGCAGCCTCGGTGTGCGTGGCGGGGATGTCGACGATGTCGTACGCCTCGCCCTTCGCGGCCTCGGCGGACCAGACGAACGCCTTCATCGTGACGAGGTCGACGACACCCTGGAAGTCGGCCTCGGCACCGATCGGGAGCTGCATGACCAGCGGGGTCGCACCGAGGCGGTCGACGATCATGTCGACGCAGCGGTGGAACTCGGCACCGGTACGGTCCAGCTTGTTCACGAAGCAGATGCGCGGCACGCCGTAACGGTCGGCCTGACGCCACACCGTCTCGGACTGCGGCTCAACGCCGGCGACGCCGTCGAACACCGTCACAGCACCATCGAGCACACGCAGGGAGCGCTCCACCTCAACGGTGAAGTCGACGTGCCCGGGGGTGTCGATGATGTTGATCGTGTAGTCGTCGTTCTCGAGCGGCCAGTGACAGGTGGTGGCAGCAGAGGTGATCGTGATGCCACGCTCCTGCTCCTGCTCCATCCAGTCCATCGTGGCAGCGCCGTCGTGGACCTCACCGATCTTGTACGAGACGCCGGTGTAGAACAGGATCCGCTCGGTCGTCGTCGTCTTGCCCGCGTCGATGTGAGCCATGATGCCGATGTTGCGCACCTTGGCCAGGTCAAGTGAAGTGGTAGCCATAAGGCTTCAGTCTTCTCTCGGTCTCGATGTGGGTAGCGACTACCAGCGGTAGTGCGCGAAGGCCTTGTTGGACTCGGCCATCTTGTGCGTGTCCTCGCGCTTCTTGACGGCAGCGCCGAGGCCGTTGGAGGCGTCGAGCAGCTCGTTCATCAGACGCTCGGTCATCGTCTTCTCGCGACGGGCGCGGGAGTAACCGACGAGCCAGCGGAGCGCGAGGGTGTTGGCGCGGCCGGGCTTGACCTCAACCGGAACCTGGTAGGTCGCGCCACCGACACGGCGGGACTTGACCTCGAGGGTCGGCTTGATGTTCTCGAGCGCGCGCTTCAGCGTGATGACCGGGTCGTTGCCCGACTTCTCACGCAGGCCCTCCATGGCGCCGTACACGATGCGCTCGGCGGTGGAGCGCTTGCCGTTCAGCAGCACCTTGTTGATGAGGGAGGTCACCAGAGGAGAACCGTAGACCGGGTCGATGATGACCGGGCGCTTCGGGGCGGGGCCCTTACGAGGCATTCTTACTTCTCCTTCTTGGCGCCGTAGCGGCTGCGGGCCTGCTTGCGGTTCTTGACACCCTGGGTGTCGAGCGAACCGCGGATGATCTTGTAACGAACACCGGGCAGGTCCTTCACACGGCCACCGCGCACGAGCACGATGGAGTGCTCCTGCAGGTTGTGTCCCTCACCCGGGATGTAGGCCGTGACCTCGATGCCGCTGGTCAGACGCACACGCGCGACCTTACGGAGGGCCGAGTTCGGCTTCTTCGGGGTGGTCGTGAACACACGCGTGCAGACGCCACGACGCTGGGGCGAACCCTCGAGTGCGGGCGTCTTGTTCTTCTCGACCTTGTCCTGCCGGCCCTTCCGGACCAGCTGCTGGATCGTAGGCACTACTTCTCCGGTTTCTGTGTGCCGAGTAGTAAAGCTAACCTGGAACTTTGCCGACCCACGCGGTCGGGTGTGTCGAATACTGCAGACCCCCGCTCAAGAGCGGGAGGCGGCAGATTGCGGTGGCCGTGATCAGACTGAGCGGACTGATCCGGACTCGCCGTGCGGCAGATGACACGCACAGGAGCCCAGGCACACCCCAGGCACAAGGTCTGAGCGTACCTACCTCACGGACTTCGGTCAAAACAAATGCAGCCCACTCCGACACGCCGGACTTCTCGCCCCCGCGTGCGGTATTCGTCCCGGTAGTCGGGGGTTTCCGGAGCGTGGCCGGAACGCACCCCCGGCCCTCCTCAGCCGGAGCTCGAGCTCGCGGCCGCGATCATGATGATGACCAGGAGAAACGCCCACCCGGCGATCCACAGCCAGCCGAGCACGATGCCGCCGACGGCCATCCCGTCGCCCTGCTCCTGAGTGCGACGGATCTCACCCCGTGCCATGTGTCCGAGGATCACCGCGGGAATCGCGGTGAGGCCTCCGCAGAAGAACGTCCCCACGCCACAGGCCAGCGCGCCGATCGCCTTGGCGTTGGTGGGCGGCGCCGGGGCCGGCAGGAAGGTCCGCGGGACCTGCCCCATGGGCCCCGGCATGGGCGCCTGCTGCAGCCCCACGGGCCCCTGCGGCAGATCCGCGACGAGGGTGCTCAGCTCCCCCAGGGTGCGCGCCTGATAGGCCCGCTCGATCCGCTTCTCGTACTCCGGCTGCGGCAGCCGCCCCTCGGCGAACCCGGCCCGCAGCACATCGACGGCCCGCTCCCGGTCGGAGTGCGCGGCCAGCATCGCGCTCTGCTGGTTCTGCTGCGGCGGCCAGGGAGCCGGCTGCCATTGCGGATTCGACACGAGACCACTTCCCCCGGAGCTGAGCTGTTGTGCCCTCCATCATGCGGCAACGCGCCGCAGGGCGGCCACTCCGAACTCCTGTCGGAATGACCGCCCTGCGGTTCACACACCTGCTCGCTTACTGGTTGTACGGACCGTAGTCGTAGTCCTCCAGCGGAACGGCCTGGCCGGAGCCGGTGCCGAACGGCGAGTAGTCGATGTCGTCGTAGCCGACGGCCGAGTACATCGCGGCCTTGGCCTCCTCGGTGGGCTCCACCCGGATGTTGCGGTAGCGGGACAGACCCGTACCGGCCGGGATGAGCTTACCGATGATGACGTTCTCCTTGAGGCCGATGAGGCTGTCGGACTTGGCGTTGATCGCCGCGTCCGTCAGCACTCGGGTCGTCTCCTGGAAGGAGGCGGCCGACAGCCAGGACTCCGTCGCCAGCGAGGCCTTGGTGATACCCATCAGCTGCGGACGGCCGGAGGCGGGGTGACCGCCCTCGGTGACCACACGACGGTTCTCGGTCTCGAACTTCGAGCGCTCGACGAGCTCGCCCGGCAGCAGCTCCGCGTCGCCGGACTCGATGATCGTCACACGGCGCAGCATCTGCCGGATGATGATCTCGATGTGCTTGTCGTGGATCGACACACCCTGCGAGTTGTAGACCTTCTGGACCTCGCCGACCAGGTGGACCTGGACGGCACGCTGACCCAGGATGCGCAGCACGTCGTGCGGGTTGGTGGCACCCACGGTCAGCTTCTGGCCGACCTCGACGTGGTCGCCCTCGCCCACGAGCAGACGGGCACGCTTCGAGATCGGGAACGCCGTCTCGTCGCTGCCGTCGTCCGGGGTGACGACGAGCTTCTTGGTCTTCTCGGTCTCCTCGATGCGGACGCGGCCCGCGGCCTCGGAGATCGGGGCGACACCCTTCGGCGTACGAGCCTCGAAGAGCTCGACGACACGGGGCAGACCCTGGGTGATGTCGTCACCGGCCACACCACCGGTGTGGAAGGTACGCATCGTCAGCTGGGTACCGGGCTCACCGATGGACTGGGCGGCGATGATGCCGACCGCCTCACCGATGTCCACCAGCTTGCCGGTCGCCAGCGAGCGGCCGTAGCAGAAGGCACAGGTGCCGACCGCGGACTCGCAGGTGAGGACCGAGCGGGTCTTGACGACCTCGACGCCGTGCGCGACCAGCTGGTCGATGAGCACGTCACCCAGGTCGACGTTGGCCGGCGCGATGACCTTGCCGTCGACGACGATGTCCTCGGCGAGCATGCGGGCGTACACGCTGGTCTCGACGTCGTCGGCCTTGCGCAGGACGCCGTCCTCGCCACGCGCGGCGATGGCCAGCTTGAGACCACGGTCGGTGCCGCAGTCCTCCTCGCGAATGATGACGTCCTGGGAGACGTCGACCAGACGACGGGTGAGGTAACCCGAGTCGGCGGTACGCAGGGCGGTGTCGGCGAGACCCTTACGGGCACCGTGCGTGGAGATGAAGTACTCCAGCACGGACAGGCCCTCACGGAACGACGCCTTGATGGGACGCGGGATCGTCTCGTTCTTGGCGTTCGACACCAGACCACGCATACCGGCGATCTGACGCATCTGCATCATGTTTCCTCGGGCACCCGAGTCAACCATCATGAAGATGGGGTTGGTCTTCGGGAAGTTCGCGTTCATCGCCTCGGCAACCTCGTTGGTCGCCTTGGTCCAGATCGCGATGAGCTCCTGAGTGCGCTCTTCCTTCGTGATGAGACCGCGCTCGTACTGCTTCTGGACCTTCTCGTCCTGCGCCTCGTACCCGGCGACGATCTCCTTCTTCGCCTCGGGAACGACGACGTCGGAGATGGCCACGGTGACACCGGAGCGGGTGCCCCAGTAGAAGCCGGCCGACTTCAGGTTGTCGAGCGTCTGCGCCACGATGACCTTGGGGTAGCGCTCCGCCAGGTCGTTGACGATCTCGCCGAGCTGCTTCTTGCCCACCGAGTAGTCGACGAACGGGTAGTCCTCGGGCAGCAGCTCGTTGAAGTGCGCGCGGCCCAGGGTCGTGCGCAGCCGGAAGCTGTCGCCCGCCTGGTACTCCGGCTCGCCCTCCTCGGCGACCGGCGGCGTCCAGCCACGCGGCGGGATGGTGCCCACCGGGAAGCGGATGTCGACCGCGGACTGCAGCGCCAGCTCGCCGGCGTCGAACGCCATGACCGCCTCGGCCGTGGAGCCGAACGCGCGGCCCTCGCCCTTGGTGTCACGGAGCTCACCGTCGGTGGTGAGGAAGAACAGACCGAGGACCATGTCCTGGGTCGGCATCGTCACCGGACGGCCGTCGGCGGGCTTGAGGATGTTGTTCGAGGACAGCATCAGGATGCGGGCCTCGGCCTGCGCCTCCGCGGAGAGCGGCAGGTGGACGGCCATCTGGTCACCGTCGAAGTCCGCGTTGAACGCGGTGCAGACGAGCGGGTGGATCTGGATGGCCTTGCCCTCGACCAGCTGCGGCTCGAAGGCCTGGATGCCGAGGCGGTGCAGGGTGGGAGCACGGTTCAGCAGAACCGGGTGCTCGGCGATGACCTCTTCGAGGACGTCGTACACGACCGTGCGGCCGCGCTCCACCATGCGCTTGGCGCTCTTGATGTTCTGCGCGTGGTTCAGGTCGACCAGGCGCTTCATCACGAACGGCTTGAAGAGCTCCAGCGCCATGGCCTTCGGCAGACCGCACTGGTGCAGCTTCAGCTGGGGACCGACGACGATCACGGAACGCGCGGAGTAGTCCACACGCTTACCGAGAAGGTTCTGACGGAAACGACCCTGCTTGCCCTTGAGCATGTCGCTCAGGGACTTCAGCGGGCGGTTGCCGGGACCGGTCACCGGGCGACCACGACGACCGTTGTCGAAGAGGGCGTCCACGGCCTCCTGGAGCATGCGCTTCTCGTTGTTCACGATGATCTCGGGCGCACCGAGGTCGAGAAGGCGCTTCAGGCGGTTGTTGCGGTTGATCACGCGGCGGTACAGGTCGTTCAGGTCGGAGGTCGCGAAGCGGCCACCGTCCAGCTGCACCATCGGACGCAGGTCCGGCGGGATGACCGGCACGCAGTCGAGCACCATGCCCTTGGGGCTGTTGCTGGTCTGCAGGAACGCGGAGACGACCTTGAGGCGCTTGAGCGCACGGGTCTTCTTCTGGCCCTTGCCGGTACGGATGATCTCGCGGAGGCGCTCGGCCTCCTCCTCGAGGTCGAAGGTCTCCAGGCGCTTCTGCAGCGCCGCGGCACCCATCGAACCGTCGAAGTACGTGCCGAAGCGGTCGCGCAGCTCGCGGTAGAGCAGCTCGTCGCCCTCGAGGTCCTGGACCTTGAGGTTCTTGAAGCGGTTCCACACCTCGTCGAGACGGTCGATCTCGCGCTGGGCGCGGTCGCGCAGCTGCTTCATCTCGCGCTCGGCACCCTCGCGCACCTTGCGGCGCACGTCGGCCTTGGCACCCTCGGCCTCGAGCTCGGCCAGGTCGGTCTCGAGCTTCTTGGCGCGGGCCTCCAGGTCGGAGTCGCGGCGGTTCTCGACCTGCTGACGCTCGACCTGGACGTGCGCCTCGAGGGAGGGCAGGTCGCGGGTACGGCGCTCCTCGTCCACGTACGTGATCATGTACGCGGCGAAGTAGATGACCTTCTCGAGGTCCTTCGGGGCGAGGTCGAGCAGGTAGCCCAGACGCGACGGAACGCCCTTGAAGTACCAGATGTGGGTGACGGGAGCGGCGAGCTCGATGTGGCCCATCCGCTCACGACGCACCTTGGCGCGCGTGACCTCGACGCCACAG
The DNA here is from genome assembly GCF_040297005.1 of Streptomyces sp. NPDC001904. Lineage (NCBI taxonomy): Bacteria > Bacillati > Actinomycetota > Actinomycetes > Kitasatosporales > Streptomycetaceae > Streptomyces > Streptomyces sp. NPDC001904. The sequence continues at coordinate 63,075 of NZ_JBEOYI010000029.1, forward strand.
CGCTCGCAGATGATGCCCTTGAAGCGAACGCGCTTGTACTTGCCGCAGTAGCACTCCCAGTCCCGGGTCGGACCGAAGATCTTCTCGCAGAAGAGTCCGTCCTTCTCGGGCTTGAGGGTGCGGTAGTTGATGGTCTCGGGCTTCTTGACCTCGCCGTGGCTCCACTGACGGATGTCGTCAGCGGTGGCCAGACCGATCCGGAGCTCATCGAAGAAGTTGACGTCGAGCACTATGCGTCAATCCCTCTCAGGGTTGTAAGTCTGTGGTCTGAAACGGGGGTCGCGGGGTCGGTGCGGGGGCTCATCCCTGAGCCCCCGCACCGGACTCCCGTCAGACCTCTTCGACGCTGCTCGGCTCGCGCCGGGACAGGTCGATGCCGAGCTCCTCCGCCGCGCGGAAGACGTCCTCGTCGGTGTCGCGCATCTCGATGGACATGCCGTCCGAGGACAGCACCTCCACGTTGAGGCACAGGGACTGCATTTCCTTGATGAGCACCTTGAAGGACTCGGGAATGCCGGGCTCGGGGATGTTCTCGCCCTTGACGATGGCCTCGTAGACCTTCACGCGGCCGGTGACGTCGTCGGACTTGATCGTCAGCAGCTCCTGGAGGGCGTAAGCGGCGCCGTACGCCTCCAGCGCCCACACCTCCATCTCACCGAAGCGCTGGCCACCGAACTGAGCCTTACCACCCAGCGGCTGCTGGGTGATCATCGAGTACGGACCGGTCGAACGGGCGTGGAGCTTGTCGTCGACCAGGTGGTGCAGCTTGAGGATGTACATGTACCCGATGGAGATCGGGTCCGGGAACGGCTCACCGGAGCGGCCGTCGAACAGCCGCGCCTTGCCGGACGGGAGGACCATGCGGTCGCCGTCGCGGTTCGGGATGGTGTGCTCCAGCAGACCCGCGAGCTCGTCCTCACGCGCACCGTCGAAGACCGGGGTCGCGACGTTCGTACGCGGCTGGACCTGGTCGGCACCGATCGCCTGGAGGCGCTGGGCCCACTCGTCGCCGAGGCCGGAGACGTCCCAGCCCTGGCTGGCGAGCCAGCCGAGGTGGATCTCCAGGACCTGTCCCGGGTTCATTCGGGACGGCACACCCAGCGGGTTCAGGATGATGTCGACCGGCGTTCCGTCCTCGAGGAACGGCATGTCCTCGATCGGAAGGATCTTCGAGATGACACCCTTGTTGCCGTGGCGGCCGGCGAGCTTGTCACCGTCCGTGATCTTGCGCTTCTGCGCCACGTAGACACGAACCAGCTGGTTCACGCCCGGCGGCAGCTCGTCGCCCTCTTCACGGTCGAAGACGCGGACACCGATGACCTTGCCGATCTCGCCGTGCGGGACCTTCAGGGAGGTGTCACGGACCTCGCGGGCCTTCTCACCGAAGATGGCGCGCAGCAGGCGCTCCTCCGGCGTCAGCTCGGTCTCACCCTTGGGCGTGACCTTGCCGACGAGGATGTCGCCGGCGACGACGTCCGCACCGATGCGGATGATGCCGCGCTCGTCGAGGTCGGCGAGGACCTCCTCGGAGACGTTCGGGATGTCCCGGGTGATCTCCTCCGGGCCGAGCTTGGTGTCACGGGCGTCGACCTCGTGCTCCTCGATGTGGATCGAGGAGAGGACGTCGTCCTGCACGAGGCGCTGCGACAGGATGATCGCGTCCTCGTAGTTGTGACCCTCCCACGGCATGAACGCCACGAGCAGGTTCTTGCCGAGGGCCATCTCGCCCTCTTCGGTCGCGGGACCGTCGGCCAGGACCTGACCGGCGATGATCCGCGCGCCCTCGTCCACGACGACCTTCTGGTTCACAGAGGTGCCCTGGTTGGAGCGGGAGAACTTGTGCAGGCGGTACGTGGAGTACGTGCCGTCGTCGTTCGTGATGGTGATGTAGTCCGCGGAGACCTCCTGGACCACACCGTCCTTCTCGGCCTTGAGCACGTCACCGGCGTCGGTGGCGCAGCGGTACTCCATGCCGGTACCGACGAGCGGCGCCTCGGACTTGATGAGCGGCACGGCCTGACGCATCATGTTCGCGCCCATGAGGGCACGGTTGGCGTCGTCGTGCTCGAGGAACGGGATCATGGCGGTCGCGACCGACACCATCTGGCGCGGCGAGACGTCCATGTAGTCGACGTCCGTGCCCGGCACGTAGTCGACCTCTCCGCCACGACGGCGGACCAGCACGCGGTTCTCGACGAACTGGAAGTCGTCGTTCAGCGGCGCGTTGGCCTGCGCGATGACGAAGCGGTCCTCTTCATCGGCGGTCAGGTAGTCGACGTCGTCGCCGACGACGCCCTCGACGACCTTGCGGTACGGCGTCTCGATGAAGCCGAACGGGTTGATCCGTCCGTACGAGGCGAGCGAACCGATCAGACCGATGTTCGGGCCTTCGGGGGTCTCGATCGGGCACATGCGGCCGTAGTGCGACGGGTGCACGTCTCGGACCTCGAAGCCGGCCCGCTCACGGGAGAGACCACCCGGGCCCAGGGCGTTCAGACGACGCTTGTGCGTCAGCCCCGACAGCGGGTTGTTCTGGTCCATGAACTGGGACAGCTGCGACGTACCGAAGAACTCCTTGATCGACGCCACCACGGGGCGGATGTTGATCAGGGTCTGCGGGGTGATCGCCTCGACGTCCTGGGTCGTCATGCGCTCGCGCACGACGCGCTCCATACGGGCGAGACCCGTACGGACCTGGTTCTGGATCAGCTCACCGACGTTACGGATACGGCGGTTGCCGAAGTGGTCGATGTCGTCGGTCTCGACGATGATCTCGCGACCCGACTCGGCGACCGTCTCGGTCTCACCGGCGTGCAGCTTGACCAGGTACTTGATGGTCGCGATGACGTCGTCGGTGGTGAGCACGCCGGCGTCCAGCGGCTCGTCGGCGCCGAGCTTCTTGTTCACCTTGTAGCGGCCGACCTTCGCGAGGTCGTAGCGCTTCGGGTTGAAGTAGAGGTTCTCGAGCAGCGTCTGAGCAGCCTCACGCGTGGGCGGCTCGCCCGGGCGCAGCTTGCGGTAGATGTCGAGCAGCGCGTCGTCCTGGCCCTGGGTGTGGTCCTTCTCCAGGGTGGCGCGCATGGACTCGTACTCGCCGAACTCCTCCAGGATCTGCTCGGTCGTCCAACCGAGAGCCTTGAGCAGGACGGTGACGGACTGCTTGCGCTTGCGGTCGATGCGGACACCGACCATGTCGCGCTTGTCGATCTCCATCTCCAGCCAGGCACCCCGGGACGGGATGATCTTGGCGGAGAAGATGTCCTTGTCGGACGTCTTGTCGATGGAGGAGTCGAAGTAGACACCCGGCGAGCGGACCAGCTGGGACACCACGACACGCTCGGTGCCGTTGATGACGAAGGTGCCCTTGTTGGTCATGAGCGGGAAGTCGCCCATGAAGACCGTCTGGGACTTGATCTCGCCGGTCTCGTTGTTGGTGAACTCGGCCGTCACGAAGAGCGGAGCGGCGAACGTGAAGTCGCGCTCCTTGCACTCGTCGATGCTGTTCTTCGGCGGCTCGAAACGGTGGTCGCGGAACGTCAGCGACATCGACCCGGAGAAGTCCTCGATCGGAGAGATCTCCTCGAAGATCTCCTCCAGACCGGACTTGGTGGGGACGTCCTGACCCGACTCCAGAGCCGCCTCGACCCGACTCTGCCAGGCGGTGTTGCCGAGCAGCCAGTCAAAGCTCTCGGTCTGCAGCGCGAGCAGGTTCGGAACCTCGAGGGGCTCCTTGATCTTTGCAAAGGAGATGCGCAGCGGGGCGGTGCTTGCGCCGTTGTTCGTATTCGCGGTCGAGGCGTTGCGCGAGGCGGCCAAGAGGGGGTCCTTCCGAGGGCTCGGACTCACTACGCGCGTACCGGTCCCAAGCCATGCAGAGGGAAGACAAGCCCTGGTCAGGGCCGAATCAGTCCACTGTGCTCAAGCGAGGGCATGCCCCTGGTGACGGGCAGGGAGCAGCTAACAGGCAGCGCAAAGGGACAGTGTAGCCAGAAGGCCCACTGATGTCCAGTGCGGGTTTTTAGACACCCTCGTTGTTCTCAACCGTTCACTGTGTGCGGCATGCCCTGTACGCGGAGCGCACATCCTTACTGCCCTCTTCGCCGTCGATCCATGCCTCGGAACCGGATCCTGTTGTGACGACGCGTCCTGAGAATTGCGCGCTGCGTGCTGTTCGTCAAGGCCCCCTCTTGGCCGAACAGGGGTGGCGCCAGGCACAACGAAGATCACCATACTCCGCGCGACCGACAGTGCAAGGCACCCTCGGCCTGCGAGCCAGCCAACGCCGAAGGGCGACCACCCAACTGGGTGATCGCCCTTCGGTACCTCGGTGTTACAGCTCCGGAGGGAGCAGTTTCACCGGAGAGGAGTCAGCAGACTCGCAGAGGTCTTACTTGACCTCGACGGAGGCGCCGGCGCCCTTGAGGGCCTCGGCGGCCTTCTCCGCGGCGTCCTTGGCGACCTTCTCGAGGACCGGCTTCGGGGTGCCGTCGACGAGGTCCTTGGCCTCCTTCAGGCCCAGGGAGGTCAGCTCACGCACGACCTTGATGACCTGGATCTTCTTCTCGCCGGCACCCGTGAGGATGACGTCGAACTCGTCCTGCTCGGCCTCGGCCTCGGCCGGGGCACCGGCGGCGGCCGGGCCGGCAACGGCGACGGCGGCAGCGGCGGTGACGTCGAACTTCTCCTCGAAGGCCTTCACGAACTCGGAGAGCTCGATGAGGGTCATCTCCTCGAACTGGGCGAGCAGGTCTTCCTGGCTGAGCTTCGCCATGATGGGCGATCCTTCCACTAAATCGGCTGGTGCCGGTTGTCCATGTAGGCGGGCGTACTGTCGGCCCGCTTCGACCGTCGCCTCAGGCGGCGGTCAAGGTGCGAGCCGAATTACTCGGCACCGCCCTGCTCGGCCTGCTTGGCACGAAGCGCCTCCGCGGTGCGGACGAACTTCGAGGGCAGCGCCTGGAAGAGCTGAGCAGTCTGGGACTGCTTGCCCTTGAACGCGCCGGCCAGCTTGCTGAGCAGAACCTCGCGGGACTCGAGGTCCGCGAGCTTCTTGATCTCGTCGGCGGACAGCGCCTTGCCGTCAAGGACACCGCCCTTGATGACGAGGTTGGGGTTGTCCTTGGCGAAGTCACGAAGACCCTTCGCCGACTCCACCGGGTCACCGGTGACGAAGGCAACCGCCGTCGGACCGTTGAACAGGTCGTCGAGCGTGTCGATCCCGGCCGCGTTGGCCGCGATCTTGGTCAGCGTGTTCTTCACCACGGCGTACTCGGAGTTCTCACCGAGCGAACGGCGCAGCTGCTTGAGCTGGGCCACGGTGAGACCCCGGTACTCGGTCAGCACGGCGGCGTTCGAGCTGCGGAACTTGTCCGTGAGCTCGGCTACCGCGGCAGCCTTGTCGGGCGTCGGCATAGAGCGTCGGCCTCCTTCCGGGTGATGAGGACCGCTCAGAAGGGGCCGACAAAACAAAACGCCCCAGCGCAGGCGCTTGGGGCGTGGGCTCGACCGGTACGAACGAATCCGTACGGGAGCGCTTCCTCAGTCACCTGCGCGGGTCGTCCGCAGTCTCAGCGGATCCTTCGGCCACCGCACCCTCTTGCGAGAACACAGCGACGACCAGCGGTCTTTGGCTTCTGTGGAAGAGTACGGGACCGGGGTCGCGTCAAGCAAATCAGCCCTGGAGCCCGCCCTTGCCGAGCCTGTCGAGCCTGCCGAAGGACTTCATGAGGTCGAAGGTCTGACCGGCGGGCGGGATCTCGGCCCGCACCGCGGCCCCGTAGTCCGAGAACCTCTCCGACATCTCGACGGGGCCCTGCGAGCTGCCCATCGTGACGTCCAGCCGGACCGGCAGGTCGTCCTTGTTCACCCACAGCTCGGTGTCGTAGTCCTTGATGCCGGCCTGCTCGACGCTCTTCAGGAGGCGGCCGCGCTCGTCCGCGCCGAGGACCTTCAGCGAGTCGTTCGACTTCATCATCTCCTCGACCGTGAGCCTGCCCTTGTAGTGCTCGGTCCGCTCGCCGTCGAGGGTGGCGGAGCCCAGGTGCTTCAGGTTGGGCGAGTCGAGGAGGACGGCGATCTGCCGCGCCGGGTCCTGGTCCATGCTGCCGAGGCCGCCGGCCTGCCCGCCGAGGCCGGCGAGGTCCAGCTTCATCCAGCGCTTGCCGTCCGTCTCCCGGGCGGCGGCCGCGCCCCCGTCCACGTACATGACGTCGTCCTGCATGACCATGCGGACGGTGCCGGGCAGTTCCATCCCGCCGGCGGCGGCGCCGGAGCCCTTCATGGTCATATCCATGACGGTCGGGTTCCAGCCCATGGTGCCGGAGAGCTTCATGGTGCCGGCGCCGAGCGACGACGGCGTCCTCATCGTCATCGTGACCTTGGCGGACCCGGCCTCCGCGGTCTTCTTGTACGCGGCCGTGACCGCCTGCGACGCGGCCTGGTGGCCGCCGGTCCCGGACGCGGACTTCGTGCCGCTCGCGCCGGAGCCGCCGCCGCACGCCACGGCTCCCGCGCACAGCAGTGCGGTCGCGGCGACGGCGCCGACCGTGCGTCGTACGGCAACAGTCATCTCAGAACCACCCCTTAGAACACGTGTACTCATCGCACCTTAGGGGACGCCTCGGACAGCCGTCCGGTTTCAGCCGCCCGCGGCCACGTCGGCGAAGTCGACCGTGTCGTGGGCGGGCGGCCGCTCGGCCGTGGCGGCGGCACCGTAGTCGCTGTAGTGGACGGTGACGGTGAAATCGCCCTCGCGGTAGGCGCGTTGGACCAGGAGGTGGCGGGCGTCCACCCACACCTCCAGGCGCTGCTTCCCGGCGGTCCCCCGGTAGTGGGTGGTCGCGGTGCCGCGTACGGTCGCCCGTCCCACACGGTGGACGTCGTCGGCCGCGCCGAGCGTCTTCAGGGCGTCGGCCGGGCTGAGGTCGCTGGTCCTGTCGTACGGGTGCCGGATCCAGTGCCTGCCGTCCTGCCCGGCGGCGAACGTGTCCGTCATCCGCGTGTAGTACGCGTCGGGCAGGAAGCGGGTCTGGGACGGGTCGCCGCCCAGCTTCCTCGTGGAGGCCGCCAGTTCGCCGCCGGTGACCCGCACCGTCACCGTGCCCTCGACGCCGCGTGACCAGCTGAGGGCGCCGGTGGAGCGCGAGGAGAGGGCGCCGCCGGTGCGCATCGTCGCGTCGACGCGGGCCGAGCCGGCCGCGGCGACCTTCTGGCGGGCCATGCGCAGCGCGCCGGCCGCCTCGTCCGCGCCGGGATGCCGTGCGCCGCCGCAGCCCGTGAGCAGTGCGCCCACGGTGGCCAGCACCACCAGTCGTCCGTGCCTCATCCGCTCCCCCGGGTCGATCACCGCGACGCTAGCGCAGCCGCGCGCGGGGAAGGGCGGGAAAAGAGGAACGGGCCCCGCTCCTCCCGAAGGAGGTGCGGGGCCCGTCGCCGACTTCAGCGAGCCTGATTGGCTCAGACCGCGGCCGGGTCCTCCTCGACGAGGAGGTTGCGGGTGCGGTTCGGGTCGACCGGAACGCCGGGGCCCATCGTGGTGGCGATGGCGGCCTTCTTGATGTAGCGACCCTTGGCGGCGGACGGCTTCAGACGAAGGATCTCGTCGAGGGCCGCGCCGTAGTTCTCCACCAGCTTGGTGTCGTCGAAGGACACCTTGCCGATGATGAAGTGCAGGTTCGAGTGCTTGTCGACGCGGAACTCGATCTTGCCGCCCTTGATCTCGTTCACGGCCTTGGCCACGTCCGGGGTCACGGTGCCGGTCTTCGGGTTCGGCATCAGGCCACGCGGACCGAGCACGCGGCCGAGGCGGCCGACCTTGCCCATGAGGTCCGGGGTGGCGACAACGGCGTCGAACTCGTTCAGGCGCTGGCCCTTGGAGATCTCGTCGATGAGCTCGTCGGAGCCGACGATGTCGGCGCCGGCGGCCTCCGCGGCCGCAGCACGGTCACCGGTCGCGAAGACCAGGACCCGGGCGGTCTTGCCGGTGCCGTGCGGGAGGTTCACGGTGCCACGGACCATCTGGTCGGCCTTGCGCGGGTCAACGCCCAGGCGGAAGGCGACCTCGACGGTGCCGTCGAACTTCGTCGCGGAGGTCTCCTTGGCGAGACGGATCGCCTCGAGCGGGGCGTAGAACTTGTCCCGGTCGATCTTGGCGTCCGCAGCGCGGAGAGTCTTGCTGCGCTTGCTCACTACTGCTCCTGTGTATGTCTGAGGAGTCGTGGTGCGGGCCGAGCAGGCCCTACCACGGTGTTCTGCCTACGAGGGGCTACGAGAGGTGCCGTCAGCCCTCGACCGTGATGCCCATGGAACGGGCGGTGCCGGCGATGATCTTCGACGCGGCGTCCAGGTCGTTGGCGTTGAGGTCGACCATCTTGGTGGTGGCGATCTCGCGGACCTGCGCCTCGGTGATCTTGGCGACCTTGGTCTTGTGGGGCTCGCCGGAGCCCTTCTCGACACCAGCGGCCTTGAGGATCATCTTCGCGGCCGGCGGGGTCTTGGTGACGAAGGTGAACGAGCGGTCCTCGTAAACCGTGATCTCCACCGGGATGACCCAGCCACGCTGCGACTCGGTCGCGGCGTTGTAGGCCTTGCAGAACTCCATGATGTTGACGCCGTGCTGGCCCAGCGCGGGGCCGACCGGCGGGGCCGGGTTGGCAGCGCCGGCCTGGATCTGGAGCTTGATGAGCCCCGTGACCTTCTTCTTCTTGGGAGGCATGTGCTCTCTCTCCGGGTCTTAGTGAGAGTGTTCAGCCGCCACCCGTGCACGATGATCGTCCAGATCATCCGGATGGAGGCATACCGCACAACGATAACGGGTATCCATGCGCGGCTAAAAACCGAGCAGGTCAGACAGGCTTTTGGGAGCCCATCTGACCTGTTCGGAAGCGGTGTGCCCAGAAGGTGCCGGTTGCGGCTAGTTCTTCTGGATCTGGTCGAAGCTGAGCTCGACCGGGGTCTCGCGGCCGAAGATCTCGACGAGGCCCTTGACCTTCTTCGAGTCGGCGTTGATCTCGTTGATCGTGGCCTGGAGCGTGGCGAACGGGCCGTCGGTGACGGTGACCGAGTCGCCCACCTCGAAGTCCAGGACCTCGACGGTGACCTTGCGGGCCGGAGCCGGCTTGCCCTCGGCCTCGGCGGCCTCACGGGCGGCCTTCTCCTCGGCCTCCGGGGCGAGCATCTTGACGATCTCGTCCAGGGTCAGCGGGTACGGGTCGTACGCGTTGCCCACGAAGCCGGTGACGCCGGGGGTGTTGCGGACGACGCCCCAGGACTCGTTCGTCAGATCCATGCGGACGAGAACGTAACCGGGCAGCTTGTTCTGCCGGACGTTCTTGCGCTCGCCGTTCTTGATCTGGACGATCTCTTCCTCGGGCACCTCGGCCTGGTAGATGAACTCCTCGACGTTCAGCGAGACGGCACGCTGCTCCAGGTTCGCCTTCACGCGCTTCTCGTAGCCCGCGTAGGTGTGGATGACGTACCACTCGCCGGGCAGACCGCGGAGCTCGTCGCGGAGGGCGGTCACCGGGTCGACCGGCTCCTGCTCCTCCTCGGGCTCCTCGTCGGCGGCCTCGACCTCGTCGGCCTCGTCGGTCTCGGTGTCGTCGTCGCCCTCGGCGTCGTCCGCGTCGGCGGCCTCGACCTCGACAGCGGCTTCTTCGGCGGGCTCACCGGCGGCGATGTCGGCAGCCTCGGCCTGGTCCGGGTCCTCGGCGTCCGCCGCCTCGACGATGTCGAGCTGGTCCTCCACGGACTCCGCGTTGTCCGCGCGCGGCTCAACGGCGTCGTTCAGGTTCGGGTCAGACACGGTGGCTGCTTCTTCCTGGATACAAGGGGGTGGAACACGCGAAAGGGGCGCCGAAGAGGCGCCCTCCGCATTTCGGCTCAGCCGAAGACGTACTTCACGAGGTGGCTGAAGCCATAGTCAATCACGGTGACGAGACCGATCATGATGACGACGAAGACGATCACCACGGTCGTGTACGTCGAGAGCTGACTGCGCGTCGGCCAGACGACCTTGCGGAGCTCCGCGATGATCTGGCGGTAGAAGAGCGCGAGACGGCCGAAGGGGCCCTTCTTGCCGCGCTTGCCGCCCTTCTTTCGAGCCTTCTTCGACTCGGGGGCCTCATCCTCAGCATCAGGCATGTCGATGGAGCCCACGGCGTCCGTCACTCGTCCTCACCTGATTCCGGGTCGTGGCCGTGCCGCGCCCGGTTGAGCCGCACGGCGGTGCAATGCAGTACGTACATGCGCACACATCCTGGCGAAGGTGTGTGTAGCAGGGCCGGAGGGACTTGAACCCCCAACCGCTGGTTTTGGAGACCAGTGCTCTACCAATTGAGCTACGACCCTTTGTTTCCCCCAACGTACCGCATCCGCCGATCCGCACGGAGTGCGGCCGGAAAGTGCGGCCGGTGAAGGCCAACGAGCAGTGAGTGTACGTGCTCCGCGGCCCTCCGTCGAACGAACAAGGACGGGAAGTCGATCAACGGTGGATCCGGTGGTCTTCGAAACCCGTGTGCCGGGCGGGTTTCCGGTCTGGAACGATGGGGTTATGAGCGCTGCAACTCCTTCTCCTTCCGCTGGTGGTTCCTCTCCTACCGAGCGCCGGGTCTCCGCCCGTGTCGGCTCGATCTCCGAGTCCGCGACCCTCGCGGTCGACGCCAAGGCCAAGGCCCTCAAGGCCGCCGGGCGTCCGGTGATCGGCTTCGGCGCCGGTGAACCCGACTTCCCGACGCCGGACTACGTGGTCGAGGCGGCCATCGAGGCGTGCAAGAACCCGAAGTTCCACCGCTACACGCCGGCCGGCGGGCTGCCCGAGCTGAAGTCGGCGATCGCCGCGAAGACGCTGCGCGACTCCGGCTACGAGGTCGACGCCTCGCAGATCCTGGTGACCAACGGCGGCAAGCAGGCCATCTACGAGGCGTTCGCCGCGATCCTCGACCCGGGCGACGAGGTCATCGTCCCGGCCCCGTACTGGACCACGTACCCGGAGTCGATCCGTCTCGCCGGCGGCGTGCCGGTGGAGGTCGTGGCCGACGAGACGACCGGATACCGCGTCTCCGTCGAGCAGTTGGAGGCCGCGCGCACCGAGCGCACCAAGGTCGTGCTCTTCGTGTCGCCGTCCAACCCGACGGGCGCCGTGTACAGCGAGGCCGACGCCGAGGCGATCGGCCGCTGGGCCGTGGAGCACGGGCTGTGGGTCATGACGGACGAGATCTACGAGCACCTCGTCTACGGGGACGCGAAGTTCACCTCGCTGCCGGCGATCCTGCCCGAGCTGCGCGACAAGTGCATCGTGGTCAACGGTGTCGCGAAGACGTACGCGATGACCGGCTGGCGCGTGGGGTGGATCATCGGCCCGAAGGACGTCGTGAAGGCCGCGACGAACCTGCAGTCGCACGCCACGTCGAACGTCTCCAACGTGGCGCAGGCGGCCGCGCTCGCCGCCGTCTCCGGTGACCTGACCGCCGTGGAGGAGATGAAGAAGGCCTTCGACCGGCGTCGCCAGACGATCGTGCGGATGCTCAACGAGATCGACGGCGTGCTCTGCCCGGAGCCGGAGGGTGCCTTCTACGCGTACCCGTCGGTGAAGGGGCTGCTCGGCAAGGAGATCCGCGGCAAGCGCCCGCAGACCTCGGTCGAGCTGGCCGCGCTGATCCTGGAGGAGGCCGAGGTCGCCGTGGTTCCCGGCGAGGCCTTCGGTACCCCGGGCTACCTGCGGCTTTCGTACGCGCTGGGCGACGAGGACCTCGTCGAGGGCGTCTCCCGGATGCAGAAGCTGCTGGCCGAAGCCCAGGACTGAGTGCTCTGCGTCACATCTTCACGGGCGGGCCGTCTCCTTCTTCGAGGAGGCGGCCCGTTTCTTCGTTCGGGCGGGACCCCGAAGGTGGAAAGGCGCTACCGGTACGACAGGTACGTACGGCAGGATCTTGGGATGGAGCGTGAAGGACGTGATGTACGTCAGTTGCCCAAGGCCCATCTGCATCTGCATTTCACCGGGTCGATGCGGCCCACGACCCTGCTGGACCTCGCGGACAAGTACGGGGTGCGGCTGCCCGAGGCGCTGACCGGGGCGGAGCCGCCGAAGCTGCGGGCCACGGACGAGCGCGGCTGGTTCCGGTTCCAGCGGCTCTACGACGCGGCGCGGTCCTGCCTGCGGGAGCCCGAGGACATCCAGCGGCTGGTGCGGGAGGCCGCCGAGGAGGACATCGCCGACGGGTCGGGATGGCTGGAGATCCAGGTCGACCCGACGTCGTACGCGCCCAGACTGGGCGGGCTGATCCCCGCGCTCGAGATCATCCTGGACGCCGTGGACAGCGCCTCCCGCGAGACCGGGCTCGGGATGCGCGTGCTGGTGGCCGCGAACCGGATGAAGCACCCGCTGGACGCCCGTACGCTGGCGCGGCTCGCGGTGCGGTACGCGGACCGGGGCATCGTCGGTTTCGGGCTCTCCAACGACGAACGGCGCGGGATGGCGCGGGACTTCGACCGGGCGTTCGCCATCGCGCGCGAGGGCGGTCTGCTCTCCGCGCCGCACGGTGGCGAGCTGACGGGCCCGTCGTCCGTGCGCGACTGCCTGGACGACCTGGAGGCCCACCGGATCGGGCACGGGGTGCGCGCCGCCGAGGATCCGCGGCTGCTGCGGCGGCTCGCCGAGTCCGGTGTCACCTGCGAGGTGTGCCCGGCGTCGAACGTCGCGCTCGGGGTCTACGAGAAGCCGTCGGACGTGCCGCTGCGCACGCTCTTCGACGCGGGGGTGCCGATGGCGCTCGGCGCCGACGACCCGCTGCTGTTCGGCTCGCGGCTCGCCGCCCAGTACGAGCTGGTGCGCCGCCACCACGGCTTCACGGACGCCGAACTGGCCGAGCTGGCCCGGCAGTCGGTCCGCGGTTCGGCGGCGCCGGAGGAGGTCAAGGAGAAGCTCCTGAGCGGCGTGGAGGAGTGGCTGGCCGCCTGACGCCGTCAGGCGATCCCGGTGAGCAGCGTGCGCGCGATGTGCGCAGCGAACTCGTCGACGGGCTGCGGCGGTTTGCCGTCCGGCGACATGTCGTAGGCGAAGGCGCGCTGTGCGCAGGCGCCCAGGAGGAGGGACGCGGCCGCGTACGTGTCGGCGCCCGCGCCGATGCGGCCCGCCCGCTGTTCGGCCCGCAGGTAGGCGTCGAGGCCCTGGATCGGCCGGTGCGGGCCCTTGCCCAGCTCGCGCATCACCTCTTCGTGGCGGCGCTTGAGCTTCGGCTCCGCGTACAGGGACGCGGCCATCGGGAAGGTCTGCTCGTAGAAGAGGGCCGCTTCGAGGGCGATGTCCCTGAGGTTCTCCTCGACGGTGCGGCCGGAGTCGCCCGCGCCTTCCGCGAGGAGGCGGTCCAGGAGCGAACCCAGCTTCGGAAGGCGCTCGTTGAGCACCGTCACGAACAGCTCCTCCTTGTTGGCGAAGTACTTGTAGAGCGCCGCCTCTGAGCACCCGGCCGCCTGTGCGATCGCCTTGGTGGTGGTGCGGGCGAGGCCGATGCTCAGCATGAGTTCGTGGGCCGCTTCGACGATGCGGACGCGGGCCGGCTTCTGGTCCATGCGGGTTCCAACCAACCTTGACGCGGAGGTGAGTACTCACTCACTCTAAGGGTGGAACAGGGGTGAGTGAGTACTCACCCACCACCCTCTGCGGGTGAGCGAACCTGGAGGTACGCCATGAAGCTCACGGTCTTCGGCGCGACCGGTGGCATCGGACAGGAGATCGTCCAGCAGGCCCTGGCGGCCGGGCACGAGGTGACGGCGGTGGTGCGCGATCCGGCCCGCCTCACCGTGACCGGTGAGCGCCTGTCGGTCGTCCGCAGCGACCTGTCGGACCCCGAGTCGCTGCGGCCCGCGGTGGCCGGACGGGACGCGGTCCTCTCCGGGCTCGGCGCCCGCCGGCGCGCGGACGCGGGCATCGCGGCGACGCTCACGCGGTCGGTCCTGCGGGCCATGGAGGCGGCGGACACGCGCCGGCTACTCGTGGTGAGCGCGGCGCCGGTGGGCCCGACGCCGGAGGACTCACCGCTCGTCGACCGGCTCGGCGGCAAGCTCATCGGCGCGCTCCTGAAGGACATCTACACCGACCTGACGGCCATGGAGGCCGAGCTGGCGAGCAGCGCGACCGACTGGACCTCGGTACGGCCGCCCCGGCTCCAGAACAAGCCGCTCACCGGCGTGTACCGCACCGTCGTGGGCGGCTTCCCGCGCGCGGGCCGCTTCGCGGGGCGGGCAGACGTGGCGCACGCGATGCTGGCGATGGTGGACGATCCGGCGACGGTGAAGCAGGGGGTCGGGGTGGCGTACTGAGGCTCACGCCCCGCCCGCGTCCCCCGGCGTCAGGGTCTGCCGGCGCAGCTCCGCGGCGGTGCGCGCGATGTCGGCGTGGCTCATGCCCTCGGCGCTGACCAGGACCGTGCCGAAGCTGCCGTGGTCCGCCCAGGTGCAGGCGCCCTGCGCCTCACCCGCGAGGAGCGGCTGGAACGTCAGGCAGTCGACGCGGCCGCCCAGGCGTCCCGGCGCCGGGTGCCACGTTCCGGTCACCTGCGCGCCGGTCATCTCGATGCCCTCGCCGAAGAGTCCGGTGATGTCCCCGGGCTCGACATCGTGCAGATCACCCGTGGCGCCGAACAGCACCACGGCGGGCAGCCGGGCGCCCTCCTCCCCGTAGGCCGCGAACAGCCGCTTCCCCTGCGGGGCCATCGCGTCGTCGGACATGAACGCGGCGTAGACGCTCAGCGCGGGGCTCTCGCCGACCTGGCCCAGACCGTGGAACGTCCGCGGCGCCACGGCCTCGTAGTGCGGGTACGCCACACTGCGGGCGTAGGCCCACGTGGCCGACGCACCCGCCGACGCCACCAGGATGAGCGCCGCGCAGGCCGCCACCGCCTTCTGCCGCGGGCTCACCGGCGGGATCCCGGGCGCGCCCGGCGCGGGCTCGCGGTGCTCGACCGGCAGAGCGGCCAGTGCCCGGCGGCGGGCGCGGCGCAGCAGGGCCTGCTCCTGGCGCACGGGAGCGGTCAGCAGGAAGACGGCGAGCAGCAGCCAGGACGGCAGTTCGAGCGCCGTCACCGTGAGGATCAGCGCGGAGGCGGCGACGGCCAGGAGCAGCGCCGCCGGGTACGGGTGGCGCAGCACCGCGCGCGCGGGTGCCGCGACCGGCCGGGCCAGCTCGTCCAGCGTCGCGGCGCGCACGGCGAGGCGCCGGTCGTGCGGCCATGCGGCGGCGGCCTGCGCGGCCTCCTCGGCCGCGGCCTTCGGGTCGACGCCCCGGAGCAGCACGGTACGCACGTCATGGCGCTGGATCCGCGCCTCGGAGGGCGGCTTGGGCCCGGGGGCGCTGCCGGCCTGCCGTGCCTGCGGGGAGTCGGGGGCCAGTTCGGCCAGCCGTTCGGCCGCCGCGCGTCCGCGCGCCAGCCGCCCCGGGTGTTCCAGCCCGTCGGCCGCCAGCGCGAACTCGGCGTACCCGGCGAGCAGGTCCAGGTCGTCCGGGAAGGCGTCGAGCCCGGCCCGGTAGGCGCGCTCCGCGGCGGTGTCGTGGTCGTCGTCGTCCTCGGCGGCGTGGGCGCGAGCGAGCACGAGGTACAGGCCCGGCTGCGGTGCGTCCGCGTCGAGGCCGGCCGTCG
Organism: Streptomyces sp. NPDC001904; assembly: GCF_040297005.1. NCBI lineage: Bacteria > Bacillati > Actinomycetota > Actinomycetes > Kitasatosporales > Streptomycetaceae > Streptomyces > Streptomyces sp. NPDC001904. The sequence goes on from NZ_JBEOYI010000029.1 coordinate 78,707, forward strand.
CCTCGGCCCTGGCCGCCTTCAACTCCCCCGCGCGCAACAGTCGTTCGGCGCGCTCGTACGCGGGCAGCGCGATCTGCCCGCTGGTGTCCTGCATCTGTGGTCCCCACCCCTGATGTGCGTGTCGAACAGCTCGTCGACGCCGTCACTATCAGGGGCGGACCCTCATCCGGTCAATCCCTGAAAAACCGCTGCTCAGAGACGGACGCCGACGGTCACGGGTTCGTTGACGAGCGTCACGCCGAAGGCCTCCCTGACGCCCGCCACGACCTCGCGGGCCAGCGTCAGCAGGTCCTCGGTGCTGGCCTCGCCGCGGTTGGTGAGGGCGAGGGTGTGCTTGGTCGAGATGCGGGCCGGGCCGGTGCCGTAGCCCTTGGTGAAGCCGGCCTTGTCGATGAGCCAGGCGGCGGAGGTCTTCGTCAGCCCTTCCCCGGCGGGGAACGCGGGCGCCTTCGCGTCGGGGCCCAGGCGTTCGGCCACGCGCGCGTGGAACGCCGCGAACTCCTCGTCCGTGAGGATCGGGTTGGTGAAGAACGACCCGGCCGACCAGGTGTCGTGGTCCTCGGGGTCGAGCACCATGCCCTTGCCCGCGCGCAGCTTCAGGACGGTCTCGCGGGCGGTCGCGGCCGGGACCCGGTCGCCGGCCTCGACGCCGAGGGTGCGCGCGGTCTCCGGGTACTTGACGGGCGCGCTCAGACCGCCCGCGTCCTCCAGCTCGAACCGCACGCGCAGCACCACATAGCGGTCGGGTTCGGCCTTGAAGCGGCTGTGCCGGTACGAGAAGGCGCACTCGGCGTTGGCGACGGTGACGGTCTCGCCCGCCGCGCGGTCGTAGGCGATCACCTCGGTGATCGTGGCGGAGACCTCCTGGCCGTACGCGCCGACGTTCTGGATCGGGGTCGCGCCCGCGGAGCCCGGGATCCCGGCGAGGCACTCGATGCCCGCGAGGCCGGCTTCGACGGTGCGCGCCACGGCGTCCGTCCACACCTCTCCGGCGGCCAGCTCCAGCTTCGTACCGTCGAGTGCGAAGCCCTTGGTGGCGATCCGCAGGGCGGTGCCCGCGAAACCGGCGTCGCCGATGACGAGGTTGCTGCCGCCGCCGATGATCAGCAGCGGGGTGCCGGTGGCGTCGGCCTCGCGCACCGCGTCGATCACCTCGGCGTCGGTGGTCGCGGTGATCAGCCGGGTGGCGGGCCCGCCGAGCCGGAAGGTGGTCAGGGGGGCGAGAGGGGCGTCGTGGAGTTCCTGCACGCGCTCCAGGGTACGAGAACGGCCCCGCCGCGCCGACGGGGCCGTGTCCTGCGTGCCGGGTCTCACCGGAATCGCCGCAGGGCGTCCTCCCAGTCCAGGGGCAGGTCGCCGGCGGGCGCCTTCCAGGTGAGGAATTCGGAGTCCTTCATCTGTCCGCGCAGGCCCCCGGCGGCGGGCCCGTGCGGCGCGGAGGCCGCGAAGTCCTTCAGTGCCCGGGGCGACTCCCAGGCGGAGAGCGTCCAGAAGGTCCGCTTGAGGGGCGCCGCCTTCAGGGTGGCTCCGTAGGCGCCGGGGGCGCGCCCCACCTGGCGCCAGACGGCGGGCGTACGGGCGAAGAACTTCAGGGCGCCCCACAGGGTGCGGGTCTCGAAGCGCGAGGCGAAGACGAGCACCTCGGCTCCGGCGGGCGGCGGGTTCGGCGTGGTCCAGGGCAGGGTCGGCATGACGTGCTCCTTCGACTGCGAGCGGGGGCTGCGGGCGAGTACCGGTTCCGTACGAGGTGCTGCTGTCAGGCGTTCTCGAGAACCGGTCCCGGCTCCACCGGCTCCGGCGCCGCGTCGGCCGTGCGCCGGGTGCCGGGGATGGCCAGGGCGGCGGCGCCCGCGACGGCCACCAGGGCGGCGCCCACCCAGAGCGCGGGCCGGATGCCGTCCACGAAGCTCCGCGCGGAGTCGTAGCCGCCCTGCGCCGAGAAGATCGACGCCATGATCGCGATGCCGAGCGCGCCGCCGACCTCGCGCAGCGCGTTGTTGGAGCCGGAGGCGATGCCCTGCTCCTCGGGGCGGACGCTGGCCATGACCAGGTTGGAGGCCGGGGCGAAGTACAGGGCCATGCCGACGCCGCTGACGATCAGGGCCGGCAGCTGGGCCGCGTAGGAGACGTCGGCCGAGATCACGACGGCGAACCAGGCGAGCCCGAGCGCCTGGAGGAAGAGTCCGGCGGCGGCGATGGTGCGGCCGCTGATCCGGTCGGAGAGGTATCCGGCGATCGGCGCGACCAGCATCGGCATGCCCGTCCAGGGCAGCATCCGCAGGCCCGCCTCGGTGGGCGAGTAGCCGAGGACGCCCTGGAGGAACTGGCTGAGCAGGAAGATCGAGCCGAACATGCCGAGGAACATCAGCATGCTCGCGGCATTGATCCCGGCGAAGGCGCGGGAGCGGAAGAGCCGCATGGGGAGCATCGGGTTCTTGGCGCGGATGCCGTGGAGCACGAACCCGGCGAGCAGGGCGGCTCCCGCGAACAGCCCGGTCAGGACGACGGTGTCGCTCCAGCCGACGATGGGCGCGCGGACCAGGCCGTAGACGATGCCGAACAGGCCGCCGCTGGCGAGCAGGGTGCCGGTGAGGTCGAGCGGGGCGCCGGTGCCGTACGACTCCTTGAGGCGGAGCCGGGCGAGGGGCAGCAGGGCGAGGCCCACCGGGACGTTCAGCCAGAAGATCCAGTGCCAGGACACGTGTTCGGTGAGGGTGCCGCCGATGAGCGGCCCGGAGGCGACCGCGAGCCCGTTCGCCGCGCCCCAGATGCCGAACGCCATCCCGCGCTTGGCGGCCGGTACGGCGGCGCTGAGCAGGGTCAGGGTGAGCGGCATCATGATCGCGCCGCCGACGCCCTGCACCGCGCGGGCGGCGATCAGCGCGTCGATCCCGGTGGCCATCGCCGCGGCGGCGGAGGCCCCGGTGAAGACGGTGATGCCGATCAGGAAGAGCCGGCGGCGCCCGAACCGGTCGCCGAGTGCCGCGCCGAACATCAGCAGGACGGCGAAGGTGAGCGTGTACGCGCTGACCGTCCACTCCAGATCGTCGAGGGCACCGCCGAGGTCCTGGCGGATGGACGGCAGGGCCGTGGTGACGACGAGATTGTCCAGGGCCGCCATGAACCCGGCGACGCTGGTGATGACGAGGGCCCAGACGGCTCCCCCGCGTTGTGCCTGCTGCTGTGACATCGCTTCCCCCAGTGTTCCTCTGCGTGTTCCCTGTGTGCTGCCAGATGGTTAGTTATTGATGACTAACTTTTACGGCCGTGAAAAAGCGGCCGCATCACGCGCTCTGTCACGTCAGGACGGTTCGCCGCAGCCGACCCAGACCCGGTGCTCGGGCGGGAAGCCCATCGACACCAGGACGTTGATCAGCATTCCGTGGGCGAGGAACTGCGTCGTCCCCTCGACGTCCGCCCCCATGGCCAGCAGGACCGTGTCGTACATCTCCGCCCACAGGCGGCGCACTTCTTCGCCGAACGCCGCCTCGCCCGAAGCCTCGGCGGCGGCCACGGCCACGTAGATCTGCATCTGCATGAGCAGCATGTCCGGGTCGTCGGCGATGAGGGAGAGATAGGCGCCCCCCATGGCCTCCTTGATCTCCTCGGGCGCGACCCCTTCGGCGGTCCTGCGGAACACCTCGGTGATGTTCTCGCAGCAACGCCGGGCCGCCGCGAGGAAGATGGCCTGCTTGCCCGGGAAGAGCCGGAAGAGGTACGGCTGTGAGACACCCACCCGCTTGGCGATCGCCTCGGTCGAGGTGCCGTTGTACCCACCCCGGGCGAACTCGGTGATCGCCGCACGGATGACGCTCTCGCGCCGTTCCTCCGCACTCATCCTGACCATGGGTACGAAGTTAGTGGCCAATCACTACCTGAGTCAACCCCTGAGTCAGCCCCTCCCCCCCCGCCTCCGGACACGGGTAAGGGGCGCCCTCCCATGGAGGACGCCCCTTACTCACGCACAGGAAGGCGGCGATCAGACCAGCTGGACGACCGCACGCGACATTCCGAGCACCTTCTGTCCGGCGCACAGGGCGGTCAGGTCGACCCGGACGCGGCTGTCGTCGAGCTTGGCGGCGACCTTGGCGCTGACCTCGATCTCGGCACCCTTGTCGTCGTTCGGCACGACGACCGGCTTGGTGAACCGCACGCCGTACTCGACGACCGCGGCCGGATCGCCGGCCCAGTCGGTGACCACACGGATCGCCTCGGCCATGGTGAACATGCCGTGCGCGATCACGTCCGGCAGACCGACCTCGACCGCGAACTTCTCGTTCCAGTGGATCGGGTTGAAGTCACCGGAGGCACCCGCGTACTGCACCAGCGTGGCGCGCGTCACCGAAAACGTCTGCGCCGGCAGCTCGGTACCGACCTCGACGTCCGCGTACTTGATGGTCGTAGCCATGGTCAGGCCCCCTCTGCGGCACGCGAGACGAGCTTGGTCCACGCCGTCACGACGTGCTCACCGTTCTCGTCGTGCACCTCACCGCGCACATCGATGATGTCGTTGCCCGCCAGCGACTTGATGCCCTCGATGGTCGATGTCACGGAGAGTAGGTCCCCGGCGTGCACCGGACGCGTGTAGGCGAACTTCTGGTCACCGTGCACCACCCGGCTGTAGTCGAGCCCCAGCTCAGGATCGTGAACGACGTCACCCGCGGCCTTGAACGTGATGGCAAACACAAAGGTAGGCGGGGCGATCACGTCGGGATGGCCGAGCGCCCGGGCCGCCGCGCGGTCGGCATAGGCGGGATTGGTGTCCCCCACGGCCTCGGCGAACTCGCGGATCTTCTCCCGGCCGACCTCGTACGGAGCGGTGGGCGGGTAGCTCCGCCCCACGAAGGACTGGTCGAGCGCCATGGACTCGGCACCTCCTGTATTGGGGGATTCAACGACACGAGGCCGCCCCCTGACGGGGACGGCCTCGTGTACGAGCCTGATTTATCGCGTTTCGCGGTGCGCGGTGTGCGCATTGCAACGCGGGCAGTGCTTCTTCATCTCAAGACGGTCCGGGTTGTTACGCCGGTTCTTCTTGGTGATGTAGTTCCGCTCCTTGCACTCCACGCAGGCCAGCGTGATCTTCGGGCGGACGTCGGTGGCAGCCACGTGAGTGCTCCTTGACGAACGGATGGGACGGGTTTAACGCATAAAAGAGTAGCCGATCGAAGGACCGACCCCACAATCGGCTACTGTCAGTAGCGGTGACCGGACTTGAACCGGTGACACAGCGATTATGAGCCGCTTGCTCTACCGACTGAGCTACACCGCTTTGATACGCGCACCGCGAGCGGTGTGTGTACCAGAGCCCCAATGCGGAATCGAACCGCAGACCTTCTCCTTACCATGGAGACGCTCTACCGACTGAGCTATTGGGGCGAGCGAGGAAGACATTACACGGTTGCGCGCCGATCGCCCAAATCCGTTTCGCGGGCCCGGCCACCGGGAAGGGCGAGCCCCTGTCCCGACTGGCCCAGGGGCCCCTGAGACCCCATCAGTACGACTATTGCGGCGCTCCTCGAAGCGCGCCCGTCGCCGTCCTAGGCTCGACCCGTTCCGCATGATCTTGTTCCCGAGATCCGGCTTTCCGAGATCCGGCTTCCCGAGCTTCTGGAGCGCGATGCCCGACAGTCCACCGCAGCAGCCCCCCGCGCCCGGCTCCCCCGGCTCCCCCGACGACGCGCCCGACGGCTCCGGCCTGTTGCTGTGCGGCGCCCGGCTCACCGACGGCAGGACCGTGGACGTGCGGCTGGGCGGCGGGCGCATCGAGGCGGTCGGCACGGCCGGCAGCCTCACCGGGCACGGCTCGCGCGTGGACCTGAGCGGTTACCTGCTGCTGCCCGCGCCCGCGGAGCCGCACGCGCACGGTGACACCGCCCTGTCGGCGGACGGCGACGGCCCGGTGTCCCACGACGCCGAGGAGGTCCAGCGCCGGGCCACCGAGGCCACCCTGCTGCAACTCGGGCACGGGGCCACCGCGGTCCGCTCGCATGTGCGACTCGGCGAGATGGAGGGCCTCGGGTCGCTGGAGGCCGTGCTGCAGGCACGCCGCTCGCTGGTGGGGCTCGCGGATCTGCGGACGGTGGCGATGCCGCGGCTGCTGACCGGGGTCGCGGGGGCGGACGGGCTCGCGATGCTGCGCGACGCGCTGAAGATGGGCGCCTCCGTGGTGGGCGGCTGCCCCGACCTGGACCCCGATCCGACCGGCTACGTGGAAGCGGTGCTCGACGTCGCCGCCGAGCACGGCTGCCCCGTCGATCTGCACACGGACGGCGCCGATCCGGCGCGGCTCGGGCGGCTCGCGGCCGCCGCGGGCGGGCTGCGCACCGGGGTCGTCGTGGGCCCGCTCGGCGGTCTGGCGAGGATGCCCGCGCAGGCCGTGCGGCGGGCCGTCGACGGGCTCGCGGCGGCCGGGGTGACGGTCGCCTGCCTGCCGCAGGGCGGCTGCGCGGGGGTGGACGGGCGCGGTGTCGCGCCGGTCCGGCTGCTGCGGGCGGCCGGGGTGCGGGTGGCCGCGGGCAGCGGGGCGATGCGGGACGTGTCGAATCCGGTGGGCCGGGGCGATCCGCTGGAGGCCGCCTATCTGCTGGCCTCGCGGTACGGGCTGCGGCCCGACGACGCGTACGACGCGGTGAGTTCGGCGGCGCGGGCGGCGCTCGGGCTGCCGGAGGTGCGGGTGGAGGCCGGGTTCCCGGCCGAGCTGCTCGCCGTGCGGGGCGACCGGCTCGCGGGGGCGCTGTCGCTCGCGTACAGCCGGATCGTGGTGCACCGGGGGCGGGTGGTGGCCCGGACCAGTGCGGTGCGCGAGTACTGCGACTCGGCGGCCGCGGTGGCCCTGGACCTGCCGCGGCAGGGGCGTGCGGCCAAGTACGGCGGCGGGCCCGCGTAGGCGGTTCTGACGGCTCGGCAACTGCTCGCGCGTGCCGCCTGTTTCGCGCGTCCCGCGCAGGGTTCGAGATGGTTGCGCGGTCAACCGCCCGACCTCGGCGTACGGTCGGAATCATGCGCATTGTCATCGCTGGTGGTCATGGTCAGATCGCGTTGCGGCTGGAGCGTCTGCTCGCCGCGCGCGGCATCGAGGTCGCGGGCATCATCCGCAAGGCCGAGCAGGGCGACGACCTGCGGGCGGCCGGCGCGGAGCCGGTGCTGTGCGACCTGGAGTCCGCGTCCGTGGAGGAGGTCGCGGCGCATCTGCAGGGCGCCGACGCGGCCGTCTTCGCCGCCGGTGCGGGCCCGGGCAGCACGGTCGCCCGCAAGGACACCGTGGACCGGGACGCCGCCGTGCTGTTCGCGGACGCGGCGGAGCGGGCCGGGGTGCGCCGGTACGTGATCGTGTCGTCGATGGGCGCGGACGCGGCGCACCAGGGCGACGACATCTTCGACGCGTACCTGCGGGCCAAGGGCGCGGCCGACGACGACGTCCGCCGCCGTACCGGCCTGGACTGGACCATCCTGCGCCCCGGGTCGCTGACGAACGACGCGGGCAAAGGCCTCGTACGGCTGGAGGCGTCGACCGGGCGCGGGACCGTGCCGCGCGACGACGTGGCCGCGGTCCTGGCGGAGCTGGTGGACACTCCCGCGACGGCCGGGCTGACCCTGGAGCTGGTCTCCGGATCCGCGCCGGTCTCGGTGGCGGTGAAGTCGGTCGCCGGGAACTGATCCCCGTACCGCCGTTCTCAGAACAGCGGCATCTGCCCGGGCACGTGCGGGACGACGTACCCGTCCAGGGCGTCCTGCACGGCCCCCAGCTGGGCCTGGCGGCGCGAGCCCGGGCAGGAGACGAGCTCGCCCGCGTCGCGTGCGCCGGGCGGGTCGTGGCGGGCGAAGCGGCCGGCGACGACGGCGATGTCGCGACGGCACTCGGGGCAGTTTCGGCGGCGCGCTGTGGTCGGCATGGGTTCAGTCTGCGCGGTGATCGTCGCGGGTACACGGTGATACCCCTGGACGGAGTCGTGCGGGGTTTCGCGTGCGGGAGACGTGCGACGCCCGGACGACGGAGTCGTACGGGGTTTCGCGTGCGGGAAGCGGGCGACGCCTGGACGGGGTCGTGGGCGGCCCGGTAGACCCGTGCGGCATGGATGATCACGCATCGCCGCAACCGGGTCCGCCCGACCTGATCGCCCAGGCGCACCGGCTCCTCGCGGAGCTCCACCCGGACGCGCTCGGCGCCGTGCTCGGCGGTTCGGCCGCGCGCGGCCGGGCGCGCGCCCACAGCGATCTGGACCTGGCGATCCTGGTACCGGACACGGAGGTCAGCCGCCGGGAGCTGATCCGCCACGAGGGCCGCCTGGCCGAGCTGTTCCTGCACACGCTCGCCGACATTCCGATGGTCCTGCGGCAGGACCGGGCCCTGCGCCGCGGCACGATGGTCTTCGTCTACGGCCAGGGCCTGCCGCTCCTCGACCCGCACGGCCATGTCGCGCGGGTACGGGACACGGCCCGCGAGCTGCTCGCCGCCGGGCCGCCCGCGCTGACACCGGCCGAGTGGGAGCGCGGCCGCTATGTGGCGACCTGTTTCCTGGACGACCTCGTGGACACGGATCCCGCCGAGCGGTACGAGCAGCTCGCCACGGCCGACTTCCTGCTCTGGGAGGCGTCGGATCTCCTCACCGCGCACCTCGGCGCCTGGACGGGCATCGGCCGCTGGCTGCCCCGCCGGCTCCTCGCCGCCGATCCGCGGCTCGGGGAAGCCCTGCTCGACGGTCACCGGACCGTCGCGGAACGCGGAGATCCGGCGCCGCTTGCCGCGGCCGTGGCCGAGGTCCTGGAACGGGTCGGCGGGCCGCTGCGCGAGGGGTACGTGCAGCTGCGCCGCTGAGAAAGGCGGTCGGTCGCCGCAGTTTTTCGGGCTCCGCGACATTGAGGACCGCGGAGCCCGTCCGGCCTTCCGAATTCGGTGCACACCGAATGCGTGGGGAGTAAAGCACCGAGGCGCGGCGGCGCCTCCGCATTCACTTCCCCGTCGGCCGATTCCGCGTCCGGGGAATCGGTGCGCGCAATGGGGTGGCGGCGCTCTTCGGTGGTCGCCGCCGTCAGTCCGTGGCGGCGGTCAGCGTCACGTCCTGGTCGCGCGAGGCGTGGAAGTGCGGCAGGGGCAGTCCGCCCTGCGGGCGCAGTTCCATCACCGTCGCCTCGACCTGCGCGGCGCCCGGTTCGAACGTGCTGGCGGGGACCTGGCCGGTGTTGCGCCAGGTGTGTTCGCGGCCGTCGCAGTCGGCCAGGCTCCCGCCGATGCCGTGCCGTGGGCCGTCCGGCGTCTGGCGCACGGAGGACGAGACGAGGACGGGGGCGAGGCCGGCGGTGCAGCGGTACGTGCCGGACAGCGTCACGGTGCCGTCGTCGGCGACCGTGCCGGTCGGGGCGACGGTGACGGACTCGGACGGCTCGGCGGCGCCGACCGCGGCGGGCGCGGCGAGCAGGAGCAGCGCGGCGCCGGTGACGGTGCCGAGCGACTTGAGGTGCTTGGGAAGCAGGCCAGACATGAAAGACCTCCTGATTGGGGTCCTCATCGATAACTGGAGAGCGACGACGACTTCACTCGACGTCACCCCGTGGACGGCGTTTCCGTACCGAGGGCGACGGGTGGGCGGGGCCCACCGGGTCCGTGCAAGGAGGGACACGGACCCGGCGGACCCCGCCGCCGTGGTCACCTGCCGGTCAGGAAGGGAAGGGTCCTGGACCGCGGGTCAGAGGATGCGCTCGGGAGCGTCGAACTGGTCGACGGGAGCGGTGTCGCACGCGGCGACGGGGCCGCCGAGCACGTTGCCGCCGACGCCCTGGGTGGCGGGGACGGCGCAGCGCAGGTCGACGTTGACGAACGGGGCGCCGTAGGCGTTGGCCACGCCGCCGGGGTCGCCGGCGATGGTGACGTCACCGTGGTCGGTGGCGAACTCCGTCGAGCCGGTGGCGAAGCCGGTCTCACCGGCGGCGCGCGCGGCGTCGTTGGCGTCGGCGGCGCTCGTCATGGTCTCGGCCTGCGGGCCACCGGTGGTGGCGGAGGCGCCCCCGGCGGCACCGACGGTGGCAGCCGCGGCGGCGGTCGTGAGCGCGACGCCGGCCAGAACCTTGCGGATCATCATTTCTCCCATACGCACAGTGAAGCGACGAGCAGCCGCGTGCGGCCCGTCGAAATGCACTGAACTCGATCACCCGAAGAAACGTCACGTCCGCCTCGCGCTCATTCATTCGCCTGGAGCAGAGAAATACGGAACATGGCCACATGGAGACGGCTCGGCATTCACCGCGAAAGCGACCGTTCCACATTCAAGGAATTCGAAAAAGAGGGAAAGGGGACCGGTGCCGGCGCCGCGGTCCGGGCGCGGGTGCCGCCGCGGCTCCACCGGCCGGGCTCCGGACAAACAGAGACCCCCTCGGGACTACGCTTCCGTAGTCCCGAGGGGGTCTCCCCAAGTGTGGCGGCGCCAGGATTCGAACCTGGGAAGGCTGAGCCGGCAGATTTACAGTCTGCTCCCTTTGGCCGCTCGGGCACACCGCCTTGGGTTTGCTGCCTGGGCCTCGCCTCTCGGCGGTGCTCGTTGGCAACGACGTAAACAATACCCGATGGACGGGGGTGCTTCGCCACCCGATTGATCGACGGGCGGGGACGGGGCGGTGGCTAGGCTTTGCACCGGGTGCGGCTCAGCGGTGCGCACCCGCCCAGGGCCCGGCCGATGCCGGGTCCGCCGTCGCCACAACCCCGATACAAGGAGCCACAGGACATGGCCGACTCCAGTTTCGACATCGTCTCGAAGGTCGAGCGGCAGGAGGTCGACAACGCCCTCAACCAGGCCGGCAAGGAGATCTCGCAGCGCTACGACTTCAAGAACGTCGGCGCCTCCATCTCCTGGTCCGGCGAGAAGATCCTGATGGAGGCCAACTCCGAGGAGCGGGTCAAGGCCATCCTCGACGTCTTCCAGTCCAAGCTGATCAAGCGCGGCATCTCGCTGAAGTCCCTGGACGCCGGCGAGCCGCAGCTGTCCGGCAAGGAGTACAAGATCTTCGCCTCCATCGAGGAGGGCATCTCCCAGGAGAACGCCAAGAAGGTCGCGAAGATCATCCGCGACGAGGGCCCGAAGGGCGTCAAGGCGCAGGTGCAGGGCGAGGAGCTGCGGGTCAGCTCCAAGAGCCGTGACGACCTGCAGGCCATCATCGCGCTCCTGAAGGGCAAGGACTTCGACTTCGCTCTGCAGTTCGTGAACTACCGGTAGCCGTGTCCGGTACCGGGCACGGGAGGGGCGGCACCCGAGGGTGCCGCCCCTCCCGTGCGCACGTATGAAAAAAATGGACGCTGCGGCTTGGGTGGCCCCGCCTCACCACGCGACGGCCCCCACGTATCGGAGACGCCCATGCCCGCCGAGCAGTACGTCCTCACGCTGTCCTGCCCCGACAAGCAAGGCATCGTGCACGCCGTGTCCAGCTACCTGTTCATGACCGGCTGCAACATCGAGGACAGCCAGCAGTTCAGCGACCACGACACGGAACGGTTCTTCATGCGGGTCGCGTTCTGTGCCGAGGCGCCCGTGACCGTCGAGAAGCTGCGCGCCAGCTTCGGTGCCGTCGGGGACTCGTTCCAGATGGACTGGCAGATCCACCGGGCCGACGACCGCATGCGGATCGTGCTGATGGTCAGCAAGTTCGGGCACTGCCTCAACGACCTGTTGTTCCGCTCGCGCACCAGGGCGCTGCCGGTGGAGATCGCCGCCGTCGTCTCCAACCACCCGGACCTGGGCGACCTCGTCGCCTCGTACGGAGTCCCCTTCCACCACATCCCCGTGACGAAGGACGGCAAGGCCCTCGCGGAGCAGCAGGTGCTCGATCTGGTCGAGGCGGAGCAGGTCGAACTCGTCGTGCTGGCCCGCTACATGCAGATCCTCTCGGACGACTTCTGCAAGCGGCTCAGCGACCGGATCATCAACATCCACCACTCCTTCCTGCCGAGCTTCAAGGGCGCCAAGCCCTACCACCAGGCGCACGCCCGCGGGGTGAAGCTGATCGGCGCCACCGCGCACTACGTGACCGGCGACCTCGACGAGGGGCCGATCATCGAGCAGGAGGTCCGCCGGGTCAGCCACGCCGTCACCCCGGAACAGCTGGTGGCCATCGGCCGCGACGTGGAGGCGCAGGCGCTGGCCCGGGCCGTCCAGTGGCACAGCGCGCGCCGCGTCCTGCCCAACGGGCACCGCACCGTCGTCTTCGCCTGACGTCGCCGCCGTGCCCGGTGGCCGGCCGGCGCAGTGCGTATAGGCGCTGCGTAGGCAGGGCTCCGAAGGTACCGGGGACGGCACGACGGCCGTCTTGAGGAGTCTGCGAGGAAGCCCTTGAGCACGGCAGCGATAGATGTGATCTGTCCGGCCTGGAACCGGTCCGAGGCCATCCGCACGACCATCGACAGTGTGCTCGCCCAGACCTTCGAGGACTGGCGCCTGATCGTGGTGTCCGACGGCTGCACCGACGACACCGACGACGTGGTGCTGTCCTACGAGGACGAGCGCGTCCAGCTGATCCGCACGGAACGGCACGGCCATCCCGGAGGCCCCCGCAACATCGGCCTGGCCGCCTCCACGGCCCCGGCCATCGCCTATCTCGACTACGACGACGAGTGGCTGCCCGACCATCTGGCCGTGCTGCAGCGCGAGTTCGACGCGGGGGCGCGCCTCGTGGCGACGGCGAGCATCGGCATGAACGAGCAGGGCGGGGAGGAGTACCGCTCGCACCCGCTCAACGGCCTGTGGCACCCGGAGCTGCAGCTCCTGTGGCCGCTGTACGAGCCGTCCCGCGTCGGCCACGTGCGCGGGCTCCCGGAGAGCGTCGGGGGCTGGACCACCGACCACATCGGGATGGAGGACTGGGACCTGTGGCTGCGGCTCGCCGATGCCGGGGAGCGCTTCACCACGGTGCTGGACCGCACGGTCCGCATGCTGCTGCGCGACACCTCACGCCGGCGGACGATGACCGTCAGCCACCGGCTCGACCTGGGCACCCTGCCCGACGAGGCGGCCTGCACCAAGCTCACCGAGGCCATCGAGACACCCGCGGTGCAGGACGAGCTGCGCGCCTGCTTCGCGGGCGAGATGCTCCGCTTCTACCGCGCGGTCGCCGACGCCGGTGAGCTGGTGACTCCGCGCGGCATGAGCGCCGACGAGGCCCTGACCGGCCTGGCGGAGTTCGTCACCGACCCCGCCGTGCCCATGCTGCGCGAACTCTCGTACGTGCCGGAGGACGGGGGCTTCACGGTCGTCCACCCCCTCCAGTGCAGCAGCGACCGGCACGCCGAGCGGCTCCGGGAGTTCCTGCGCCGTCACGACGCAGGGCGGCACGCGATCGTGCGCCGGCTCATCGGGACCGTCGGCGCCTGACACCACGCGGTCCCGGACCCCGGACCGATGCACCGCCCCCGAGCGACTCGACAGCAAGATAGGGAGAGCTCAATGAAAGCTCTGGTCCTGGCCGGCGGCGCGGGCACCCGCCTGCGTCCGATCACCCACACCTCGGCCAAGCAGTTGGTGCCGGTGGCCAACAAGCCGGTGCTCTTCTACGGTCTGGAGGCGATCGCCGAGGCCGACATCATCGAGGTGGGGATCATCGTCGGCGACACGGCCGAGGAGATCCGGGAGGCCGTCGGCGACGGCGCCCAGTTCGGTCTGAAGGTCACCTACATCGCGCAGGAGGCCCCGCTCGGGCTCGCCCACGCGGTGGGCATCGCCGAGGAGTTCCTCGGCGGCGACGACTTCGTGATGTATCTCGGTGACAACTTCGTCGTCGGCGGGATCAGGAATCTCGTCGACGCGTTCCGCGCCGAGCGGCCCGCCGCCCAGATCCTGCTCACCCGGGTCGACGACCCGTCCGCCTTCGGGGTCGCGGAGCTCGACGACCGCGGCCAGGTCGTCGGCCTCGAGGAGAAGCCCATCCGGCCCAAGAGCGATCTGGCGCTGGTCGGCATCTATCTCTTCACCCCGGCGATCCACGAGGCGGTCCGCTCCATCGAGCCCTCCTGGCGCGGGGAGCTGGAGATCACCGACGCGATCCAGTGGCTGATCGACCGGGGCAGGACCGTGCGGTCCACCGCGATCTCCGGCTACTGGAAGGACACCGGGAACGCGGCCGCCATGCTGGAGGTGAACCGCTCGGTCCTCGACACGCTCGAACCGTACGTGCACGGCCGGGTCGACGAGCGGTCGGAACTCATCGGGCGGGTGGTGATCGAGGAGGGCGCGGAGGTCAGCGGCAGCCGGATCGTGGGGCCCGTGGTGATCGGTGAGGACACGGTGGTGCGCGACGCCTACATCGGCCCCTACACCTCGGTGTCCGCCAACTGCCGCATAGAACAGAGCGAGATCGAGTACTCCATCGTCCTGCGCGGTTCCTCGGTCCGTGGTGTCCGTCGTGTCGAGGCCTCCCTCATCGGCCGCGACGTCGAGGTGACACCGGCTCCCCGCGTCCCCTCCGCCCACCGGCTCGTGCTCGGTGATCACAGCAAGGTGCAGATCTCGTCATGAGCAGCAGAATTCTCGTCACCGGCGGCGCCGGCTTCATCGGCTCCCACTACGTGCGCACCCTGCTCGGCCCCGAGGGGCCGGGCGACGTCTCCGTCACCGTGCTCGATCTGCTCACCTACGCGGGCAATCCGGCGAACCTCGACGAGGTCCGCGCCCACCCCGGCTTCGCCTTCGTCGAGGGCGACATCTGCGACGCCCCGCTCGTCGCCGAGCTCATGGCCGAGCACGACGAGGTGGTGCACTTCGCGGCCGAATCGCATGTGGACCGGTCGATCGAGGGCGGCGCCGCGTTCGTGCGGACCAATGTGCTCGGTACGCACACCCTGGTGGAGGCGGCCCACCGGGCGGGCGGCCGCAGATTCGTGCACGTCTCCACCGACGAGGTCTACGGCTCGATCGAGTCCGGCTCCTGGCCGGAGACCCAGCCGCTGTCCCCCAACTCGCCCTACTCCGCGGCCAAGGCCTCCAGCGATCTGCTCGCCCTGGCCTACCACCGCACCCACGGCCTGGACGTCCGGGTCACCCGCTGCTCCAACAACTACGGGCACCACCACTATCCCGAGAAGCTCATCCCGCTGTTCGTGACGAACCTGCTGGACGGCAGGAAGGTCCCGCTGTACGGCGACGGCGGCAACGTGCGCGACTGGCTGCACATCGACGACCACGTCCAGGGCATCGAACTCGTGCGCACCGGGGGCCGGGCGGGCGAGATCTACAACATCGGCGGCGGTACCGAGCTCTCCAACAAGGAGCTCAGCGCCCTGCTCCTCGACGCCTGCGGCGCCGACTGGGAGAGCAGTGTCGAGTACGTCGCCGACCGCAAGGGCCACGACCGCCGGTACGCGGTGGACTGCACCAAGATCCGCCGAGAACTCGGGTACGCGCCCCGCAAGGACTTCCGCGAGGGCCTCGCCGAGACCGTGCGGTGGTACCGGGACAACCGTGCCTGGTGGGAGCCGCTGGTCCGGTAGCCGGCCCCGCGCCCGGCCGCACCGTGTGCGAAGTGCCCTCCGTCGTCCGGCGGAGGGCACTTCCACGTTCCCGCTCGCGCGGACGGAGCGGTGGCTGGCAACTCCCGGCCACAGGACGCTCCTTGCCGCCGCAGGATTCGTATAGGGCGTGCCCCGAGGATCGCAGGGACCGCAGATGCCGACGTACGAGGTGGAACCGTGGCGAATCCGTTCGAGAACGACGAGGCGTCCTACTACGTGCTCGTCAACGATGAGGGACAGCACTCCCTGTGGCCGGTGTTCGCGGAGGTCCCGGCCGGGTGGCGGACCGTGCACGGCGAGGCCACACGCGCCGCCTGCCTGGAGTACGTGGAGCGGAACTGGACCGACATGCGGCCGCTCGGCCTGGTGCGGGCCATGGCCGGCACGGCGTCCTGATCCGACCGCCCCGGGGGGGGGGGGGGGGGGGGCCGGCCCCCCCCCCCCCCGGGGGGGGGGGCGGACCGCGGCAGCGCCGAGAGGGTGGGGGGGGGCACCCCGACCCCGCCCGACACGGGAGGCGGG
>NZ_JBEOYI010000030.1:0-90818 GCF_040297005.1 Streptomyces sp. NPDC001904
GGGCGGCCTGCTGCTCGGGGAGCGTGTCGCACAGCGGCTGAAGCACCGCTCCTGCGCTCGTCCAGGGGCGCGGGGAACTGCGCGAGAAGCGGCCACCGGCCCGCAGCCGCGAGGAGCGGTCAGCCCACCACCCGGCCGCGGAGCACCACCCGACGGGGAGAGGCCAGAATCCCGACGTCCGCCCGGGGATCGGCCCCGTACACCACCAGGTCGGCCGGGGCCCCCTCCTCCAGGCCGGGGCGGCCGAGCCAGGCACGGGCTCCCCACGCCGTGGCCGACACCGCCTCCCGCGCGGGAATACCGGCGCGGACCAGTTCGGCGACCTCGGCGGCCACCAGACCGTGCGCGAGCGACCCGCCGGCATCGGTGCCGACGAACACCGGGATCCCGGCGTCGTACGCGGAGCGCACCGTGTCGTAACGGCGCTCGTACAACCGCCGCATGTGCGCGGACCAGCGCGGGAACTTGCCCTCGCCGCCGGCCGCGAGATCCGGGAAGGTGGCGATGTTGACCAGGGTCGGGACGATGGCGACACCGCGCTCGGCGAAGAGCGGGATCAGTTCGTCGGTGAGGCCGGTGGCGTGCTCGATGCAGTCGATGCCCGCCTCCACCAGATCGCGGAGCGAGTCCTCGGCGAAGCAGTGGGCCGTCACCCGGGCCCCGAGCCGGTGGGCCTCGGCGATCGCCGCCTCGACCGCGTCGCGGGGCCAGCACGCGCCCAGGTCACCGGTGCCGCGGTCGATCCAGTCGCCGACCAGCTTGACCCAGCCGTCACCGCGCCGGGCCTCCTGGGCCACGTACGCGACGAGGTCCTCGGGCTCGATCTCGTGCGCGTAGTTGCGGATGTAGCGCCGGGTGCGGGCGATGTGCCGGCCGGCCCGGACGATCCGCGGCAGGTCCTCGCGGTCGTCGATCCAGCGGGTGTCGGAGGGCGAGCCCGCGTCGCGCAGGAGGAGCGTGCCCGCGTCGCGGTCGGTCAGGGCCTGCTTCTCGGCGGTCTCGGCGGGGACCGGCCCGTGGGCGTCGAGGCCGACGTGGCAGTGCGCGTCGACCAGGCCGGGCAGCGCCCAGCCGTCGACCGTGGTCACGTCGGACCCCGCCGCGACCGGGCGGTCGTAGGTGACGCGGCCGCCGATCACCCACAGCTCGTCGCGTACGTCGTCGGGCCCCGCCAGGACCCGGCCCCTCACATGCAGCACCCCGCCATCGGTCATGGACAGAAGCCTAGAGGCGCGGTGGGTACGCTCGTCATCGGCATCCTGTCCGAACCCGTGAGCGAAGAGAGCACCACCGTGACGCACCCGTTTCTCGACCTGGCCCCGTTGAGCGCCGAGCATTTCGCCTCCATCGAGGATCGCGTGGCCCGGCTGATGGACACGTCGCAGGATGTCGTGATCATGCAGGGCGAGGCGCTGCTGCCGCTGGAGGGCGCGATCCGCGGGACGGCGGCGCCCGGGACGGTCGCCCTGAACGTGATCACCGGCCCGTACGGGCAGACCTTCGGCGACTGGCTGCGCGACTGCGGGGCCACCGTGCACGATCTGGCGGTCCCCTTCCACACGGCCGTCACCGCCGAGCAGGTGCGGGCGGCCCTCGCCGAGCACCCCGAGATCGACTTCGTGTCCCTGGTGCACGCGGAGGCCGCGACCGGCAACACCAACCCGGTCGCGGAGATCGGTGAGGTGGTGCGGGAGCACGGCGCGCTGTTCTACCTGGACGCCGTCGCCTCGATCGCCGCCGAGCCGGTGCTGCCCGACGCGTGGGGCGTGGACCTGTGCGTGATCGGCGCGCAGAAGGCGATGGGCGGCCCGGCCGGTGTCTCGGCGGTGTCGGTGAGCGCCCGCGCCTGGGAGCGGATGACCGCCAACGAGCAGGCGCCGCGCCACTCCTACCTGTCGCTGCTCGACTGGAAGCAGCGGTGGATCGACGGCGGCCGCAAGGCGCTGCTGCACGCGCCCGCGCAGCTGGAGATGCTCGCGCTCGAGGCGTGTGTCGAGCGGATCGAGAGCGAGGGTCTCGACGCGCTGATGGCGCGGCACGCGAGTGCGGCGGCCGCGACCCGCGCCGGGACGCTGGCCCTGGGCGGGGGCCTGGAGCCGTACGTCCACGAGGCGCGGGACGCCGCGCCGGTCGCCACGACGCTGCGGGCGCCCGCCGGTACCGACGCCCGCGAGCTGGTCGCGAGGGCGCTCGCCGTGGACCCGGTGCTGCCGCTGGTCGCGGGCGGCGGCGCGCTCGCGCAGGAGATGATCCGCGTCAACCACTACGGCCCGCAGGCCACCCGCGGTGTCGTGCAGTCCTCGCTGGCCGCGCTCGGCGGGGCGCTCGCGGAGGCGGGCTTCGCCGTGGACCTGGAGGGTGCGCGCAAGGCGGTCGCGGCCGCCTGGCAGTAATTCCCCGCACGCAGAAGCAGCGCCGCCTTCACGGGATTTCATGAGGGCGGCGCTTTTCTTTATTCTTCTCCAACATATTCTTCACGTAATTACGGGAGCAGCTTCCCGTATGACTTCTGCCCGCTTTCTCGGGGCGTAAACACCAAGATTTCGACAGCACGGAGCGGCGTAATTCGGGCGGGTACCGGACCGGTTACAACGTTGTGACGCACTCCACAAGCGCAGCATTTTGTCCCTTATGGTCGGCGCAAATCGCCATATTGCGCACCTCGTTCGTGCGCGCACCCACCCGCACGCGATAACACACATCGGCCGCTGACGTAACCCCCTCCCCGGATGCAATCCAAGAAATAGGTCGGTAAATTCAATTTGCATGACCGCCGCACAAGCGCAATTCCAGCTCGACCATCCAGGCGTCGCCGACGGCGCTGCGATCTGGCGTATCGCACGTGACTCGAAGGTGCTCGATCTCAACTCCTCGTACAGCTATCTCCTGTGGTGCCGCGATTTCGCGGCCACCTCCGTGGTGGCCCGCGACGAGCGGGGCGAGGTCGCCGGGTTCGTCACCGGCTACATCCGTCCGGAGCGCCCGCGCACCCTCGTGGTGTGGCAGGTCGCCGTGGACGAGGCCCATCGCGGGCACGGTCTGGCCGGCGAACTCCTGGACGGACTGACGGCCAAGGTCCTGGGCGCCGGGCGGCCGGTCAGCACGGTCGAGACCACCATCACCCCGGACAACTCGGCGTCCCAGGCGCTGTTCCTGTCCTACGCGCGCCGGCACGGCGCCGGTGTGGCCCGTGAGGTCCTGTTCGACGCCGGCCTGTTCCCGGACGACGGGCACCTGCCCGAGGAGCTGTACCGCATCGGGCCCATCGGCCCCGGCAGCACTCCCGCCTGACCCCGATCCCACCCACCGCGAACCCCCCTCACTCGCTTCCCCAGAGGAGCTATTGCTGTGACCATCACCCAGCCGGACCTGAGCGTCTTCGAGACCCTTGAGTCGGAGGTGCGCAGCTACTGCCGCGGCTGGCCCACCGTCTTCGACCGGGCCCGGGGCAGCCGCATGTACGACGAGGACGGCCACGAGTACCTGGACTTCTTCGCGGGCGCCGGATCGCTCAACTACGGGCACAACAACCCGGTGCTGAAACGCGCACTCATCGACTACCTGGAGCGGGACGGCGTCACGCACGGCCTCGACATGTCGACGGCGGCGAAGCGCAACTTCCTGGAGTCGTTCCAGAACATCATCCTGCGCCCGCGCGACCTGCCCTACAAGGTCATGTTCCCGGGCCCGACGGGCACCAACGCCGTCGAGTCCGCGCTGAAGCTGGCCCGCAAGGTCAAGGGCCGCGAGTCGATCGTGTCGTTCACGAACGCCTTCCACGGCATGTCGCTCGGCGCGCTCGCCGTGACCGGCAACGCCTTCAAGCGGGCCGGCGCCGGCATCCCGCTGGTGCACGGCACCCCGATGCCGTTCGACAACTACCTCGACGGGCAGACGCCGGACTTCATCTGGTTCGAGCGGCTCCTGGAGGACTCCGGCTCGGGCCTGAACACGCCCGCCGCCGTGATCGTCGAGACGGTCCAGGGCGAGGGCGGCATCAACGTCGCCCGCGCCGAGTGGCTGCGCAAGCTGGCCGATGTCTGCAAGCGCTGGGACATGCTGCTGATCGTCGACGACATCCAGATGGGCTGCGGCCGCACCGGTGCCTTCTTCTCCTTCGAGGAGGCGGGCATCACACCGGACATCGTGACTGTTTCGAAGTCCATCAGCGGGTACGGACTCCCTATGTCCCTCTGCCTGTTCAAGCCGGAGCTCGACGTCTGGGAGCCGGGCGAGCACAACGGCACGTTCCGCGGCAACAACCCCGCGTTCGTGACGGCCGCCGCCGCTCTGGAGACGTACTGGACCGACGGCGCCGCGATGGAGAAGCAGACGCTGGCCCGCGGCGAGCAGGTCGACCAGGCGCTGCGCGCGCTGCGCGACGAGTTCCCCGACGACACCGTCGAGTACCGCGGCCGTGGCCTGGTGTGGGGCCTGGAGTTCCGCGACAAGGCGCGGGCGGGCAAGGTCGCCAAGCGCGCCTTCGAGCTCGGCCTGCTCATCGAGACGTCCGGCCCCGAGAGCGAGGTCGTCAAGCTGCTTCCGGCGCTGACGATCACGCCCGAGGAGCTGGAGGAGGGCCTGCGCACGCTCACCAGGGCTGTGCGCGAGACGGCCTGACACCTATTCAGTAATACGAGAAAGGCAGCAACTCACCGTGATTGTCCGTTCGTTCAAGGAGATCGAGAACACCGACCGGCACATTAAGTCGGCGACCGGTACCTGGGAGAGCAAGCGCATCGTCCTGGCCAAGGAGAAGGTCGGCTTCTCCCTGCACGAGACGATCCTCTACGCCGGCACGGAGACCGACATGTGGTACGCCAACCACATCGAGGCCGTGCTGTGCGTCGAGGGCGAGGCCGAGCTCGAGAACCGGGAGACCGGCGAGAAGCACTGGATCGAGCCGGGCACGATGTATCTCCTGAACGGCCACGAGCGCCACACGCTGCGGCCCAAGACGGACTTCCGCTGTGTGTGCGTGTTCAACCCCCCGGTGACCGGACGGGAGGACCACGACGAGAACGGCGTCTACCCGCTGCTGACCGAGGAGGGCTGAGCCGGATGACCACTGACCTGTATCCGACCCGTGGCACCTCCGAGGTGGCGACGCCCCGTGTCGACCCGGTCGTCTGGTCGGCTCCCGGCACCCGTGGTCCGATCCGCGAGTCGGACCTCGCGTCCTTCGAGCGGGACGGCTTCCTCGCGATCGACGAACTGATCGGCCCGGACGAGATCGGCGTCTACCAGGCCGAGCTGAACCGCCTCGTCAACGACCCGGCGATGCGCGCCGACGAGCGCTCCATCGTCGAGAAGAAGTCGCAGGAGATCCGTTCGGTCTTCGAGATCCACAAGATCAGCGAGGTGTTCGCGAACCTGGTCCGCGACGAGCGCGTCGTGGACCGGGCCCGGCAGATCCTCGGCTCGGACGTGTACGTCCACCAGTCGCGGATCAACGTCAAGCCGGGCTTCGGGGCGAGTGGCTTCTACTGGCACTCGGACTTCGAGACCTGGCACGCCGAGGACGGCCTCGCGAACATGCGGACGGTGTCCGTCTCCATCGCGCTGACGGAGAACTACGACACCAACGGCGGGCTCATGATCATGCCCGGCTCGCACAAGACGTTCCTCGGCTGCGCGGGCGAGACGCCGGAGGACAACTACAAGAAGTCGCTGCAGATGCAGGACGCGGGCATCCCCTCGGACGAGGCGCTGACCAAGTTCGCCGACGCGCACAGCATCAAGCTGTTCACCGGCAGTGCGGGCTCGGCCACCTGGTTCGACTGCAACGCGATGCACGGCTCCGGGGACAACATCACCCCGTATCCGCGCAGCAATGTCTTCATCGTGTTCAACAGCGTGGAGAACACCGCGGTGGAGCCGTTCGCGGCGCCCGTGCGGCGGCCGGAGTTCATCGGCGCACGGGACTTCACCCCCGTGCGGTGATCCCCGTACGCGGATGAGCTCCGTACGCACCCGAGTGGGGCGGGACCGGTCGACGGTCCCGCCCCACCGGTGTGTCACAGGGCGGGGTAGTCCGTGTATCCCTCGGCGCCGCCGCCGAAGAACGAGGATCCGTCCGGGGTGTTGTAGGGGCCCTCGGTGCGCAGCCGGGCCGGCAGGTCCGGGTTGGCGAGGAAGAGGGCGCCGAAGGTGAGGACGTCGGCGAGGCCGTCCTCGATCAGGGTGAGCGCGGTGTGGTCGGTCGGGGTCGCGGTGAACGCGTTGAGGAAGAAGGGGCCGCTGAACCGCTTGCGCAGGTCGGTGGTGACCTCGCGGACGTCGGCGGTGGCCTCCAGGACGTGCAGGTACGCGAGGCCCAGCGGCTCGATCTCGGCGACGAGCGCCTGGTAGGTCTCGGCGGTGTCGGTGCCCGGCATCGAGTTGTACGGGTTCAGCGGCGAGATGCGCAGCGCGGTGCGCTCGGGGCCGATGGCCTCGGCGACGGCCTTGACCGTCTCGACGGCGAAGCGGATCCGGTTCTCGACGCTGCCGCCCCACTCGTCGGTGCGGTCGTTGGCGCCCGGGGCGAGGAACTGGTGGATCAAGTAGCCGTTGGCACCGTGCAGTTCGATGCCGTCGAACCCGGCCTCGATCGCGTTCTTCGCGGCCGTGGCGAAGTCGGCGATCGTGGCGCGGACCTCGTCGCCGGTCAGCTCGTGCGGCGTGACGAAGTCCTGGAAGCCGTCGTTCGTGAAGGCCTTGCCCTCGGGGGCGATCGCGGAGGGCGCCGCCGGCAGGCCGCCCTCCGGCTGCAGCGACGGGTGGCTGATCCGGCCCGCGTGCATGATCTGGGCGAAGACCTTGCCGCCCGCCGCGTGCACGGCGTCCGTGACCGTGCGCCAGGACGCTATCTGCTCGGCGCTGTGCAGGCCCGGGGTCCAGGCATAGCCCTGGCCCACCGCGGAGGGCTGGATGCCCTCGGTGATGATCAGGCCCGCGGAGGCGCGCTGCGCGTAGTACTGAACCGTCAGCTCGGTGGCGGTACCGCCGGCGCCGGCCCTGCTGCGGGTCATCGGGGCCATCACGATGCGGTTGGCGATCCGGGTGCCGGGGAGGTCGAACGGGTCGAAAGCGGTGGTCATGACTGCTCCGATCAACATCGGTACGGGTCCGCCACGGAATTATGTGGTCGGCCAATCAATTGTGCTGACGCCACTGTAGCTCATTACTTGGCCGACCAAGGTAATATTCGGTATCGGTCGCATGAGGCCGGAATCAGCCGCAGGAGCAGCCATGGAGTCCACGCCCAAGGACGGCGAGCCCGTCTGTACCGCCCCCGTCCCGGCCGTCGCCCTCGGCGGTCCGGTGAGCCTCGCCCTGGCGCGGGTGGCCCGGCTGCACCGCGCCGCGGCCGGCCGTCGGCTGCGCGGGCTCGGGCTCTACCCCGGGCAGGAGTTCGTGATGATGCACCTGTGGGACAAGGGACCCGTACGGCAGTCGGAGCTGATCAAGGCCGTCGAGCTGGACCCGTCGACGGTCACCAAGATGCTGCAGCGCCTGGAGCAGGCGGGACACGTGCGCCGCTCCCCCGACCCGGACGACCGGCGCGCGGTGCGCGTGGAGGCGACGGAGACGAGCTGCGGGCTCCGCAAGGACGTGGCCGACGCGTGGTGCGCCCTGGAGGAGCAGAGCCTGGCCGGACTCTCCGGGGCGGAGCAGACGGAGTTCGTCCGGCTGCTCGCGCTGGTGGAGGGCAGTCTCTGCACGGAGGCCGGAGCCGGGGACTGTTCCTGACCGGGCGGGATCAGCGGGACAGGGCGGCGAGCAGCCGGTCGACGTCGTCGGCCGTGTTGTACAGGTGGAAGGACGCCCTCAAGTTGCCCGCCCGGTCGGAGAGTTCGACACCGGCGGCGTGCAGCTCCGGCTGCCGTACGCCGAGCCCCGGGACGGAGACGATGGGCGAGCCCGGGGCCGGTACCGGAGCGTGCCCCAGGCCGGCGAGGCCCGCACGGAAGCGGTCGGCGAGAGCCAGGTCGTGGGCGCGGATCGTGTCCGGCCCCAGTTCCTCGATCAGTTCCAGCGAGCGGCGGGCGCCGGTGTACGCGATGAGGCCGGGGGTCTCGTCGAAGCGGCGGGCGGAGCGGGCCGGCTCGGTGACCGGTCCGTAGCAGCTGTCCCAGGGCTTCTCCCCCGCGACCCAGCCGCCGAAGACGGGGGCCAGTTCGTCGGGGTCGCGCGGGCCGATGAAGAAGGCGGCGCCGCGCGGGCAGGTGAGCCACTTGAAGGCGACGGAGGAGACGTAGTCCGCCGCGGCGGCGTGCTCGGCGAGGGGGAACCAGCCGGCGGCCTGGGACGCGTCGACGTAGAGGCGGGCGCCGTGCGCGCGGGTGACGGCCCGCAGTTCCGTCAGGTCCGTGATCCGGCCGTCGGCCGACTGGGCTGCGCTGACCGCGACCAGGGCCGTGCCGGGACGCACCGACTCGGCGAGCGCCGCCAGCGGCACGGTGCGCACCTTGAGGTCCTGCCGTACGTGGAAGGGGTTGATGGTGGAGCTGAACTCGCCCTCGGCGACGAGGACTTCGGCGCCCTCGGGCAGCGAGGCCGCGATCAGGCCGGTGTAGACGGCGACGGACGCACCCGTCGCCACGCGGGACACGGGGACCCCGGCGATCCGGGCGAAGGCCGCCCGCGCCTCCTCCACGTCCACGAAGAGGGAGTCGATCGGGCGGCCCTCGGCCATCGCGGTGATCGCCTCGCGCATCGCCCGCACCGCGCGGGCGGGCAGCAGGCCGGAGCTGGCCGTGTTCAGGTAGCTGGTGGCAGGGGTGTACTCGGCGCGGACCAGGTCCGTGTCGAGCTGTCGGGGCGCACCGGAAGTCTCCATGTCCCCACTGTGCCCCGCCGCCAACTACCCGTCCATTGCGGATGTTTGAGCAGTACCTCTAAGCGGCCCTTATCAGTGCCGGTCAGGCCTGCGGGACCGCGCAGCCGTCGGGGCCGCAGGTGTCGGCGTCACCGGTGGTGCTGTCGATGACGGTGAGCGGGGAGCGGGCGTCCCAGGCCTGGGTCAGCGCCTGGGTGAAGACCTCGGCGGGCTGGGCGCCGGAGACGCCGTACTTGCGGTCGAGGACGAAGAACGGCACGCCGGTGGCGCCCAGCTCGGCCGCCTCGCGCTCGTCGGCGCGCACCGCGTCGGCGTAGGCGTCCGGGTCGGCGAGCACGCCGCGGACGTCGGCCTCGGCCAGGCCCGCCCCGACGGCGAGCCGTACGACGTGCTCCTCGTCGGCGAAGACGGACTCCTGGTCGACGAAGTTGCCCTTGTACAGCGCGTCGATCAGCGCGTCCTGCACGCCCTTGTCCCGGGCCAGGTGGAGCAGGCGGTGCAGGTCGAAGCTGTTGCCGTAGTCGCGGCCCTCGGTGAGGTAGGGCAGGCCCAGAGCGGCGGCCTGCTGGCCGAGCCCCTGCTCGTTCGCCGCGGCCTGGGCCTCGCTGATGCCGTACTTCTGCGCGATGTGCGGGACGACGAGACCGGTCTCGCCCTTCTTGACCGTGGGGTCCAGCTCGAAGGAGCGGTGGACGACCTCGACCTCGCCCTTGTGCGGGAAGGCATCGAGGGCCTGCTCGAACCGGGACTTGCCGATGTAGCAGAAGGGGCAGTTGATGTCGGTCCAGATCTCGACGCGCATGAGGGTCTCTCGCTCCAGCTGGTTCGCGTGTTCACGTCCTGTCGGGCAGGGGGTGCCCTGCGCCGTACCGGTACAACCGGATGCGGCCTCCGCTCATTCCCGGGGCAGGTCGAGGCGCAGCTCACGGTGGTGGCCGGAGCCGGTGCGGGCGCCGTGCCAGCCGTGGGCCGCGTAGAAGGCCTGGGCCCGCTCGTTGTCGCGGTGCACGTCCAGAACGGCCTCGGTCATGCCGTCCGCCCGCCACTGCTCGACGCAGGCGGCGTGCAGCTCCGTGCCGATGCCGCGGCGCCAGTGGGCGGGGTCGGTGTGCAGCTGGAAGAGCTTGACCGTGGTGCCGTACGGGTCCTCGTCGGGGCGGCGGAAGGAGGCGATGCCGACCGGTGCGCCGTCGCGTACGCAGACCAGGACGTGGGCGCGGGGCCGGAGGACGGCCTCCGTCCATCGCTCCTGCCACAGCTCGGGGGTGTCGCCGTCCGGGAACCCCTCGGGGTAGTAGGTGGCGCGGGCCCGCTGGTGCAGGGCGGCGATGACGGGAACGTCGGCGGTCACGGCGGTGCGGATCATGCCCGGGAAGACGGGCTGGGCCCCGCCCCGGTTCCTGACCTGGATCGCGGCCTGCTGTCCACCCCGCCGGGGGCACTGCGAGTGCGGGCCGGTGTCCGCCCCGATAGGGGCGCGGGGAACTGCGCGACCAGCCCCCACCGGGGCCGCACCCGCCAGCGGCGCTGCACCCACCGCCCTCTGAAGCGCTCACCCCGCACCGGGGTGCCGCCTTGCCCACCCTGCCGCCCCAGGCGGCAGACTGCCCAAGGCGGCGGGGCGGGGGCGCAGCCTATGGCGGCAAGCCGGGCGGCGGCAGACTGCCCAAGGCGGCGGGGCGGGGGCGCAGCCCGGGGCGGTGGGGGCCGGGGATTCAGGAGCCGTCGCGGAGGTCCTTCGGCCAGCCCGGGCGGAACTCGATGTGGTCGTAGGAGACCTCGCACCCCTCGCCGGTAGGCGACTGCGCCAGGAATCCGATCAGCGGCGCCGCCGACGTGTCGTCGCCGAGGGCGAAGACCCGGACGAAGGTCCACTTCTCGCCGTCGGCCGAGGCGTGGAACGCGAACGCCGACCCGGTCCGGCTGACCCGCAGCCACACCGAATTGCCCGGCACCACGAAGGAGTTGGCGTCGTCGGAGCGCCCGCGCGTGACGACCGTACAGATCGTCGGGTCGGCCGGCGACCGCTCGTAGCAGAGCTTCGCCCACTCCCGGTCCCCCACGTGGACGTACAGCACACCGGCGTCGAAGTCCGAAGCGAACCCGACGGTGACCCGCGCGCTGAACCGGAAGTCGCCGCTCGGCGCGCCCAGCAGCCGGGGCGCGTCGGAGGCGGGGTCGAGCGCGTCACCGGCCGGCGGCACGAAGCGGTCCTGGCGGGCGCCGGCCCGGCCGGTGAGGACGCCGTCGGCGTACGCCCAGTGCCCGTCGGGGCCGTAGGCGGTCAGAGGAAAGGGCAGTTCAGGGAGGTTCAGTTCCATGGCGGTCAGTTTTCCAGGCGGCCGTTGAAGCGCCGCGGCAGCCCCAGCGGATTGTCGTCGCGCAGCTCGGGCGGGAGCAGGGCCTCCGGCGCGGTCTGGTACGCGACCGGGCGCAGCCAGCGTTCGATCGCCGTGCCGCCGACGGAGGTGGAGGTCGAGGTGGTCGCCGGGTAGGGGCCGCCGTGGTGCTGGGCGGGGGCGACGGCGACACCGGTCGGCCAGCCGTTGACGAGGACGCGGCCCGCGACGGGCGTCAGCTCGGCGAGCAGCTCGGCGCCCCGGCCCTCGCCCGCGGCCTCGGCCTCGGACAGCTGGACGGTGGCGGTGAGATTGCCGGGCAGGCGGGAGACGACGGCGGTGATCTCGTCGGCCGACTCGTAGCGGGCGACGACGGTGACCGGGCCGAAGCACTCCTCCAGGAGCAGGTCGTGCGGGCCGCCCTCGACGGCGAGGCGCGCGGCCGGGACCGTGAGGAAGCCGGGCGAGACCGTGTGGTCGCCGCCCGCGCCGGGCGTGACCGGGGCGGACACGTCGGGCAGCCCCGCGCGCTCGGTGACCCCGGCGATGAAGTTGTCCCGCATGCGGTGGTCGAGGAGGACGCCCGACCCGGTGTCGCTGACGGCCGCGGTGAGCGCCTTGACCAGGGTGTCGCCCGCCGCGCCCGCGGGGGCGAGGACCAGGCCGGGCTTGACGCAGAACTGGCCGACGCCGAGGGTCATGGAGCCCGCGAGCCCGGCACCGATCGCCTCGGCGCGCTCGGCGGCGGCGGCCTCGGTGACGACGACGGGGTTGAGCGAGCCCAGCTCGCCGTGGAAGGGGATCGGCGTCGGCCGCGACGCGGCCGCGTCGAAGAGCGCCCGGCCGCCGCGCACGGACCCGGTGAAGCCGGCCGCCGCGACCAGCGGGTGCTTCACCAGCTCGACCCCGGCCTCGAAGCCGTGGACGAGACCGAGGACGCCCTCGGGGATGCCGTGCCGTGCGGCGGCCCGGCGGATCACGGAGGCGACCAGCTCGGAGGTGGCGGGGTGGTCGGGGTGGGCCTTCACCACGACCGGGCAGCCGGCCGCGAGCGCGCTCGCGGTGTCGCCGCCGGGCACGGAGAAGGCGAAGGGGAAGTTCGAGGCGGCGTACACCGCGACGACACCCAGCGGGATCTTGTAGCGGCGCAGGTCGGGGACGGGCGGGGTCGCCGTGTCGTCGGGGTGGTCGATGACGACGCCGAGGAAGGCGCCCTCGTCGACGATGTCCGCGAAGGCCCGCAGCTGGAAGCAGGTGCGCGCGAGTTCACCGGTGAGCCGGACCGGTCCGAGCGCGGTCTCCGCGTCGGCCGCCTCCACCAGGTGGGACCCCGTCGAACCGGCCCCGTCGAGCAGCTCGGCGGCGGTGCGCAGGAACGCGGCGCGCACCGCGCGGTCGGCGAGGGCGGGACGGGCCGCTTCGGCGGCGCGGACCGCCTGGTCCACCTCCTGGGCCGTGGCTTCGACCGCAACCTGCTCCCGCTGCTTCCCGGTTCGGGGGTCCACACTCCAGACTGGTGCTGCTGCCTCGACTGCCACGTCTCCCACGACGATTTCCTCCAGCTTTTCTCGCGGCTCGGCGGACGGACCCCGAGAGTCGTTCGATATACTGAACGCTGTCTCTGTCGATGAACATTACGGAGACTATTTCTCGTCGAACGAAGGGGTCAAGGGCGATGTCGGCAGGCGAGACGGGGGCCGCGGCGGGTGGCGCGCAGGTCAAGTCGGCGGTGCGGACGGTCGAATTGCTGGAGTACTTCGCGGGGCGTCCCGGGATGCACTCCCTGGCCGCGGTCCAGGAGGCCGTCGGCTATCCCAAGTCCAGCCTGTACATGCTGCTGCGGACCCTCGTCGAGCTGGGCTGGGTGGAGACCGACGCGACCGGCACGCGGTACGGGATCGGCGTGCGGGCGCTGCTCGTCGGCACGTCGTACATCGACGGCGACGAGGTCGTCGCCGCCGCCCGGCCGACCCTGGACCGCCTCTCCGACGACACCACGGAGACCATCCACCTGGCGCGCCTCGACGGCACGAACGTGGTGTACCTGGCCACCCGGCAGTCGCAGCACTATCTGCGTCCCTTCACGCGCGTGGGCCGCAGGCTGCCCGCGCACTCCACGTCGCTCGGCAAGGCGCTGCTGGCCACCCACACCGACGAGCAGGTCCGCAAGCTGCTGCCCGAGACGCTGCCCGCGCTGACCGAGCACACGATCACCGACCGCGAGAAGCTCATCGAGGAGCTGCACGCGGTGCGCGAGCAGGGCTTCGCGGTGGACCGCGAGGAGAACACGCTGGGGCTGCGCTGCTTCGGCGTGGCCATCCCGTACCGGACCCCGGCCCGCGACGCGATCTCCTGCTCGGTGCCGGTGGCCCGGCTGACGCCCGCGCACGAGCAGATGGTCAAGGACGCGCTCTTCGACGCCCGGGACCGGCTGACCCTGGCCACGCGCCGCCTCTGAACGGCCCCGCTCCGGCCGGGCCGGAGCGGGGCGTTCGGTGAGAGCTTCCTGAGAAAGCGTGTGAAACACGTCGCTACAGGAACGAAACCCTTCGCCCCGCTCGTCTTCTGTGCGGGATGAACAAGACGATCAGACGTGCCTCCGTCTTCTGTCTGCTGCTCGTGCTCGCCCTGCTGGTCAGGGTGACGTGGGTGCAGTTCTACGACGGGCAGGCCCTCGCGGACGACAAGAAGAACCGGCGGACCCTGATGCAGCAGTACGCGCATCCGCTGGGCGACATCATCGTGGGCGGAAAGGCGGTGACCGGCTCCGCGAAGACGGGCGGCGGCAGCGATCTCGCGTACAAGCGGAACTACACGGACGGCTCGCTGTACTCGGCGGTGACGGGCTACACGTCACAGGTGTACGGCTCCACCCAGCTGGAGTCCCTCTACCAGGGCGTGCTCGACGGCACCGACAACCAGATCAAGAACCCCGTGGACATGCTCACCGGGAAGAGCACCGCGCCCGGTGACGTGATCACGACGATCGACGCGGGTGTGCAGAAGGCCGCGTACCGGGCGCTCGGCGACAAGAAGGGCGCCGCCGTCGCCATCGACCCGGAGACCGGGAAGATCCTCGGCATGGTGTCGACGCCGTCGTTCGACCCGTCGAAGATCAGCGGTTCGGGGTCGTCGGACGCCTCGGCGTGGAAGAAGCTGGCGGCCGACAAGGACCAGCCGACGCTGAACCGGGCGCTGAAGCAGGCGCTGCCGCCCGGCTCGACGTTCAAGCTGGTGGTCGCCGCGGCCGCGCTGGAGAACGGCCTGTACTCGTCGGTCGACGAGAAGACCGACTCCCCCAATCCGTATCCGCTGCCCGGCACCAGCAAGTTCCTGAAGAACGAGAGCGCGTCGGCCCCCTGCGAGAACGCGACGCTCAGGACCGCGCTCCAGTACTCCTGCAACAACGTCTTCGGCAAGGTCGCCCACGATCTCGGGCAGAAGAAGCTCAAGGCGATGGCCGACAAGTTCGGCTTCGACGACGCCAAGCAGGACGTGCCGGTGCGGGCCGCCGAGAGCGTCTACCCGTCCGGCATGGACGGCGCGCAGACGGCCCTGTCCGGTATCGGTCAGTTCGACGTCACGGCCACCCCGCTGCAGATGGCGATGGTGTCGGCGACGCTCTCCAACGGCGGCCTCCAGGCGTCGCCGCACATGGTCTCCGAGGTGACGAACGCGGACGGGGACGCGGTCACCTCGTACCCGGACTCCGACACCGAGCGGATCGTCAGCGCGTCCACCGCGAAGCAGCTGCGGTCGGCGATGGAGACGGTCGTCAACGAGGGCACGGGGACGAACGCCCGGATCTCCGGGGCGACCGTGGGCGGCAAGACCGGTACGGCGCAGCACGGTGAGAACAACAGCCAGACGCCGTACGCCTGGTTCACGTCCTACGCGAAGGACGACTCGACGGGGAAGTCCGTCGCGGTCGCGGTGGTCGTGGAGCAGTCGAACGCGGCGCGCTCCGAGGTCAGCGGCAACGGTCTCGCGGCGCCGATCGCGAAGGCGATGATGCGGGCGGCGCTGAAGGGCTGACGCACGGACGCGCTACCGGCGGCGGCTCCGCCACAGCCGGCGCACCGGGGACGGGGACGGCAGGTCCGCGGCGCCGGGCGCCGGCTGTGGCGGAGCCGCCGCCGGGCGTTTGTACCAGTGGTAGACGACCCAGGCGCCGCAGGGCTCCCAGCCCTCGGGCGCCGCGCCGCCGGGGGTGGCCGGCTCTCTGCGGTACTCCCAGCGCCGGGGGTGCTCGGGGTCGCGGTGGCAGACGAAGCGGCCGAGTTCGTCGATCCGCCGCAGCTCCCAGCCCTCCGCGCCGAAGCGGTCCAGGAGCGCCGCGTCGGCGTAGGTGTCGGCGGTCCAGCGCCAGATCTCGACGTGCTCGTCGGGCGCGGCCCGCCCGGGGGCCAGTCTGCGGGCCAGTTCCGCCGCCGGGCCGAACGCGGCCGCCGGGTCCGTGCCGCCGGACCGCACGGCGCTTTCGGAGAGTTCGGCGACCGTCGCCGTGACATGGCCGTCGGGCAGTCCGCGGCCGCGCAGATGCCGGGCGAGCTCGTCCCAGTACGCCGTCGTCGCCGTCCCCTCGCCCACGCGCCCGTCCCCTGTGTCCCTCCGTGCCTGTCCGGTCATCAATCTAGGCCGGATCCCGTCCCCTCACATGTCCGGTATCGCGGACGGCCTCCGAATCCCCGTACGTCACGCCGGTACGCTCCCGCATCCCGCCGGGCCGCACCGCGAGGGGAGATCCGGCGTGAGTACCGTCGTGGACTTCGAGGACGGGCCCGCCTCTACTCGACGTAGTAGGTGGGGTTGGGGAACTTGAAGGTCTTGTCGGCGTGGCCGCCCTGGAGGTCGGAGTACTGGTCGCCGAAGTTCCCGACGATGTCGTAGCCGAGGGACTCGATGTGCTGCCGCGTGCCCGACTTGTACTGCACGGTGGTGCAGTTCCAGGCGGCCGCGGTGGCGCAGTCGCTCAGGTAGGCGGGCGGGTCGGCGGTGTCCTTGAGGAAGACGTGCCCGGCGTCGAGACCGACGTCGATGCCGACCTTCTTCAGGTTCTCCACGGCCCCGGCGCGCTGCGACTCCTTGAGCCCGGAGTTGTAGAAGACCGTGACGCCCTTGCGGGTGGCGTACTTGACGAGCTCGGGGGTGCCGGGCACGGCGGGCCGGTCGGCCTTGGCCACGTAGTCGGCCCAACTGGCGCTGTTGTACGTGTAGTTGGTCTTGATCTCGTAGTCGAGGCTGAGCAGCAGCGTGTCGTCGATGTCGAAGACGACGGCGGGCTTCTTCCCGTGCCTGCCGTGCCCCTTGGCCGCCCTGTCGATGGCGTGCTCGGCCCTGGTGACGACGCGTGCCATGTCGTCGGCGTACGCGCTGTCCGGCGACGCCTGCCACACGCCGGCGGCGTCCTGGGTGGCGCCGTAGTAGCTCTTGATCTCGTTCACGAGGAGGCCGATGTTGTGCGGCTCGGCGGTGGTGTCCCCGCTCGGGCGGTCGGCGCTCGCCGCACCCGTGCCGTAGAGGACGCCGCCCGCGAGGGCGCAGGCCGCCGCGAGGCCCGTGAGGGTGGTGGATCTCCGCATGTCATGTCTCCGAAGTCTGGCCCGCGGCGCGCGGGGGCGCGCCAGGTCGACCCCTGTCTACGCGCATCACATGTAGCGGGCAGGCACTTTTACCCGATCGATACCCGACCGGCGGCCGGGAGGACGAGCGCGATCGGTACCCAGTCATTGCCCTGGGCAAAGACCGCCTTGACTTGCCGTTGAACCCGAGGCCCTAGGGTCGGTCGCAGCCGTGTGCGCCGTGCACGCCCCGTCCTTCCGGAGACCCCGCCTTGTCCGTCCCTGCCACGCTGGCCACGTCGTCGGGCGGCGAGTCGCCCGTGCTGCTCGGTGCGTTCCTGATCGGTGGAGTGGTCGCGATCTGGTGCGGGGTGGCCTGGGCGTTCGACATAAAGGGCATCAGCACCCGCCGGTCGGAGCGGGCCCGCGCGAAGAGCGCGGACGTGTGGGCGGGCTCGGGCCGGGTGGACACCGCCCCGACGACCTTCTTCGGCAGCCTCGGGTATCTCCGCTTCCTGGGCGGAGCCATGGCGCTGGCCGGGGTGCTGCTGCTGCTCGTCACCTACGCGCTGTGGCAGCTGGGCCGATGACGACCGACGGCGTGCTGCTCTATGTGTGCGCGGCGGCGGTCATCACCTGCGGGCTCCAGGTCGCGGTGGCTTCGGCCGCCGACGACGACCCCGGCCCGGGATCGGGCTCGGGTGAGGCTCCGCCTCCGGTGGCCCTGCTCCGGACCTGGCGCCCACCGCTTCCGTTCGCCGCGCTCGCGCTGTCGGTCCTCATGGCGGGGCTCGCCGTGGCGCAGAACGTCTTTCCGGGCATGGTCGACGCGCTGGAACGGCATCCCGGCGGCTCGTGGTGGCGGGCCGTCACGGCGCTCGGGGTGCAGTCGTCGGGGTGGAGCCAGATCGTCTTCAACCTGGCGGCGCTGGTCGTGGTCGCGCCCGTCGCCGAGCGGCGGTTCGGCCCCTGGCGGATGCTCCTGGTGTTCCTGGTGAGCGGCGTCGCGGCGCAGGCGGTGAGCATGGCCGGCTGGAGCCGTACGGGCGGCGGCGACTCCGTGGCCGTCTGCGGCCTGGTGGGCGCGCTGGCCGGCTGGTACGCCCTGCGCGGTGTCCGTCCCGGCGCGCGCCGACTGGCCGTGGTGGTGCCGGTCGCCGGGGTGGTGCTGTGCCTGCTCGCGAACAATCACGGGGTGGGGCTCGTGGTGGGCGCCGCGCTCGGGACGGTGGCCGGGTGCGACGTACGTCGTGGCTGGTCGCGCAGTTCCCCGCGCCCCTGAGATGCGCACTTCGTGCGCCATCTCATCAGGGGAGGCTGCGCGAAGCGCATGCCTCAGGGGCGCGGGGAACTGCGCGGCCAGCCACGACGAGAGCCGCGCGTGACGACCGTGCGGGCCGGCCGTCAGCCGGTGTCAGCGGAGCTGGGTGGCTCCGGCGGAACGGGCGACGGACCGGGTCACCGTCTTCGCCGGGTCCACGCGGAGCCGGAGCGAGGGGACCCACCCGGCACCGGACCGCAGCGGAGCGGACGCGTTCGCCGTGTTGTAGGCGGCGATGACGTCGGTGACGACGCCGCCCACGACGTTGCCCTTCTCGGTGAGGGGATAGTCGTTCCAGCGATGGAGGATCGCCCCGGCACCGACCCCGGCAGGGAGCGTGAAGGAGTTCTTCTCCGCGTAGAGCTGCGATTTGAAGCCGATGCCGAACGAGTAGCCGTACTCGGCGTTCGCGACGAACGAGTTGTTGTAGACGTCGACCTGGCCGAAACGGACGCGCGGGGCCCGCTCGACGAGGTTCTTGAAGAGGTTGTGGTGCAGGGTGACGCGGAGCCTGCCCTCGTCGGTGGCGGCGGCGCTGTCGCTGTTGCCGATCATCAGCGTCTTGTCGTGGTCCGCGAAGACGTTCCACGACGCGGTGACGTAGTCGGCGCCCTTGACGATGTCGAGTTCGCCGTCGTGCTGCTGGTAGAGGCGGCCGTAATAGGTGGGCAGCGTGGAGTCGGGGTGGTCGCCGTCCGTGAAGGTGTTGTGGTCCAGCCAGACATGCGTGGAGCCGTGGACGACGGCGGAGTCGTACTCCGAGTTCCAGTTGCCGGTGTCACCGTCGGTCGGGTCCCACTGCGGGAAGCAGTCGAGCGGTGACTCCAGGGTCAGGCCGCGCACGATGACGTTGTCGACGCCGGTGATCTGAAGGCTGCCACCGACGATCCCGGCGTCCTTGCCGACGCCGACGAGGGTGGTGTTGGCGGGCACATCGGCCTTGACGGCCTTGGCCTGGGCGGTGGCCGACGCGGCTCTCAGGTCCTCCTGCGCGCCGCTCACCTCGTCCTCGTAGCCCCAGACGGCCGGGTCGTAGTCGGCGAGGTACTGGTCGAGGTCGTAGCCGTCGGCGGCGAAGTCGTCGCAGGCCGAGCCGTCCGCGTCGAGCGTGCCGCGCACCTTGATGATCTTCGGTGCGGTGCCGCCGTCGGCGAAGGCGGCCTTGAGCCCGGCCCAGGTGGTGACGGTGTAGACGTGCGCGGCGTCGGCGGCGGCGCCCCCGGTGGTGCCGGTGGTGGCCGAGGCCCAGCCGTCGCCGGCGGCGAGGGTCTGGCGGGTGACGTCCCGGCCGTGCGCCTGGGCGGTGCCCGCGGTGCCGGTGACGACGAGGGCCAGGGCCGTGCAGCCGATCAGCCCAGTTATGGCGCGTGCATGACATATCCGTGTGTTCACTGTGCGCTCCTTGCCGGTATCAGGCGGGTGTCGTGCCGGGCAGCCAGGTCGGACGCGGCTGCGCTACGTCGGAGAGCTCGTCGATCTCGTCGCCGGTGCGGTGCACGTCGCGGGCGGGCAGCACTCGCGCGCGCAGCAGTTCACGGGCGACGAGCCGGGCCGGCGACACGGCGCTCCCGG
This sequence comes from Streptomyces sp. NPDC001904, assembly GCF_040297005.1. Classification (NCBI taxonomy): domain Bacteria; kingdom Bacillati; phylum Actinomycetota; class Actinomycetes; order Kitasatosporales; family Streptomycetaceae; genus Streptomyces; species Streptomyces sp. NPDC001904. Next base: position 19,618 of record NZ_JBEOYI010000030.1, read on the forward strand.
CACCGGCCCCGCGGCGAGCGACGGCTAGTTGGCCTGCTGCTTCCAGTCGGCCTGGGCCTTGTTCAGCTGGTCGGCCATGGCGTCGAGGAAGTCCTTCGCGGACTCCTTGCCGAGCAGGACCTTCTGGAAGCCGGCCTCGTTGTCGGCCTTGGAGACGGTGTTCCAGTCGGGCAGGTAGTACGGCAGCTGCACGATCTTGGTGGAGCCGGACTCCAGCGCCTCGGCGGCGAGCCTGGTGGGCTCGGCCTTCTGCACCCAGGCGTCCTTGGCGGCATCGGTGTTGGCCGGTATCTGGCCCGCCGACTCGTTCCACTTGCTGTTCTCGGCGTGCGAGGCGGCGAACTCGATGAACTTCCAGGCGGCCGTCTTGTTCTTGCCCGCCTTGAACAGGCCGAGTCCGTCGACGGGGTTGGAGACCTGGACGCGGATGCCGTCGTCACCGGTCGGGTTCGGCAGGCCCTTGAACTTCTCCGCGCCCAGCGCCTTCACATGGCCCGCGTACGAGCCCAGGTTGTGGTTGAGCATGCCGATGGTGCCGCTGTCCCACTGGCTGACCATCTTGGTGAAGTCGTTGTTGACGTCGGCCGACGGGGTGGCCTTCTTGTAGAGGGCGGCGTACTTCTCCAGCGCGGCGACGTTCTTGGGGTCGTTGACGGTCGTCTTCTCGTTGTCGCCGTCCCAGAACGAGGTGATGCCGCTCTGCCCGTACATCACGTCGAGGGCCTGCGCGATGGAGCCCTCGCCGCCGCGGATGGTGTAACCGAACCGGTTCTTCGAGGAGTTGGTCAGCTCGGTCGCCGCGTCGAAGAACTTGGACCAGGTCGTCGGCGCGTCCAGGCCCGCCTTGTCGAAGAGGTCGGTGCGGTAGTACAGGACGCCGTTGTTCGCGGACGTCGGGATCGTGTACAGCTCGCTGCTGCCGCCGGCCGCCTTCACCGAGTCCACGAACTTGCTGTTCAGCTTGTCGTTGAGGGAGCTGGTGGCCAGCCGGTCGCCGACCGGTTCGAGGGCGTCCTGCGCGGTGAGCGTGGCGAGCATCGCGGTGCCCACTCCGCCGACGTCGGGCAGGCCGCCGCCCTGGATGGCGGTGTCGTACTTGGACTGCACGTTCTCGGCGGGGATGCCGACGTACTTGACCTTGATGTCGGGGTACTTCTTCTCGAAGTCCCCGATGATCTCCATCCAGACGTCGCGGCGCACGGCCGTGTTGTTGTCCCAGAAGGTGATCGTGCCCTTGCCGGAGCCCTCGTCGCCCTTGTCGCCGCCGGCGCCGGAGCCGTCGTCGCCACAGGCGGTGGCGGTCAGGGCGAGCAGCGTGGACAGGCCCACGGCGGTGCCGGTGCGGAGCGCGCGTCTGCGCATGCGGATGTTCATGATCGGCTCTCTTCTGGCTCGGTGGGGTTCAGCTCTTCTGGATCGGTGGGGTTCGGTCGGTGATGCGGAAGCGGGTGAAGAGGGCGGTCCCGGCGGGTCCCGTACCGCCGGGAGCCGCCCCGTCAGGGGCCGCGGCGAACAGGCCGAGCAGTGCTCCGACCCAGCGCCACGGCTGTGCGGCGAACATCCGGCCCGAGGGCCGGAATCCGTCGCCGGTGTCGACGAGGAAGCGGCAGCGCGCCCCGTCGGAGATGTCGATGCGCAGGCGCGCCGTGCCGTCCGGTGCCGGGCGCGGGTGGTCGGCGGCGCGCTCGGTGTCGGCGGCCGGGCCCTCGGTGAACCGGTGCACGACATGGACGGTGCCGTCGGCGGCGCGCTCCAGGCCGATCCAGGAGCAGGCGTCGCCGAGCACGGCAAGTCCCGCACGGGCGCCGGGTGTCGAGCTGTCGAGGCGGAGGCCGACCTCGACGCGGGAGGGTGTCAGGGGCAGGCGCTGAGTGAGGACGTGCGGGACGCGGCGCAGGTCGCGCACCCCGTCGGCGGAGCGCACACAGGTCAGACGCAGTCCGTCACCGCCGTGCGCCGTCGCGAGGCCGTCGCGGGGGTTGGCGGTCCACTGCCACTGCCGGCCGAACCGCCCGCCGGGGAAGTCGTCGTCGGTCGCGGGGGCCGTGACGGGCTGGGCGGGCAGGTCCGGTTTGCGGTGGACGTGCACGGGGACGCCGGGCGCGTCCTCGGCACCGAGCACCGGCCAGCCATGCGCGTCCCAGCGCATCGGCTGGAGATGCACCACACGCCCGTACGCGCCGCGCTGCTGGAAGTGCAGGAACCAGTTCTCGCCCGATGGCGTGTCCACCCAGCCGCCCTGGTGCGGGCCGTTGATGCCGGTGGCGCCCTGTTCGAGGATCACGCGCTCCTCGTACGGGCCGAAGAACGAGCGGGAGCGGAAGGCGCCCTGCCAGCCGGTCTCCACACCTCCGGCCGGGGCGAGGATCCAGTACCAGCCCTCGCGCCGGTACAGCTTGGGGCCCTCGAGGGTGAACCAGCCGGGGATCCGGTCCCCGTCGATCAACAGGGCTCCCTCGTCGAGGAGTTCGGTGGCGTCGGCGCTCATCCGGTGGCCGGTGAGCCGGTTCTTGATGCCGGCCCGCGATCGGGCGTAGGCGTGCACGAGGAACGCCTCGCCGCTCTCCTCGTCCCACAGCGGGCACGCGTCGATCAGGCCCTTGCCCGCCTTCAGCAGGTGCGGCCGGCTCCAAGGGCCCCTGACGGAGGGCGCGTTGATCTGGTGGATGCCGTGGTCGGGGTCGCCCCAGAAGATCCAGAAGCGCTCGTCGTGGTACCGGATCGAGGGCGCCCACACCCCGCAGTCGTGGCGCGGCGCCGTGAACGCCTCGGTGGGTTCGAGGTGGTCGAGGGCGTGGCCGATCAGCGTCCAGTTGACGAGGTCGCGCGAGTGCAGCAGGGGCAGGCCCGGTGCCCGGCCGAAGCTGGACGCGGTGAGGTAGAAGTCGTCGCCGACGCGGCACACGTCGGGGTCGGACCAGTCGGCGGCGAGGACCGGGTTGCGGTACGTGCCGTCGCCCAGGTCTCCGGTGCGGGCCGCGGTGTTCATGCGGAGACCGCCTTTCTGACCAGGGCGGCGGTGCGTTCGCCGTCGAGGCGGCCGTCGGCGACGACCGTGACGATCCGGCGTACGGCGGTGTCGCCGGGGGCGATCGGCAGGCGTTCCCGGGCGGCGAGCGAGGAGCCGACGCCGGGGTACTCGGCGGTGCGCACGAACCACGGGTCGCGCCGGGTCTCCGCGGTGGCCCCGGCGAAGACCAGCGTCCAGCCGTCGCCGCTCAGGGCGAGCCAGTCGGCGGGGCGGCCGTGCACGGCGTCCTCGCCCTGGGCGGCCTCGGTGCGCACCGAGGGGGCGGCGCTCTCCTTGGGCGCCCGCCAGAAGAAGCCTCCGTAGGCGGCGCCGGGGCGGCCGTTGGTGGCGGGGCTGCCGACGGTGACCGAGGTGCGGCCCGGGTTGGTGAGCGCGAAGGTCAGGTCGAGCGCCCAGGCGTCGTCGGCGAGCCGGGTCACGGCGACGGTGCGGCGCTCGCGCAGCAGCACGCGCGTGTCCGCGATCCAGTCCAGGTCCTCGACGCAGCCGTCCGGGTCGCGCAGCTTGAACTCGCGGTGCCGCTGCTCGCCGTGGTTGTCCAGCTCCGTCGGCCCCCGGTCGCGCACGTAGGTGCGCCCGCCCCAGAAGTTGTGCCCTTCGACGTCGGGCACGGCGACGCCGACTCCGAGGTGGTGCGGGTGGTCGGCGGGTCCGCGCTCGGTGACGGGAGTGCCGGCGAGGGTGGTCACCGGGTGCAGGAACGGACGCGGTGAGCTGCGTCGGCCGAGGTCGGCGCGGACCTCGTAGCGGGCGACCGGGCGGCCCGCGCAGCGCAGGGTGAGGGGTGCGGCGGCGAGCCGGTTCATCGGGCGGCCTCCTGTTCCTGCTGAACCTGCTGAACCTGCTGAACCTGCTGAACCTGCTGAACCTGCTGAACCTGGTGGACCCGCTGGTCCTGCCGGGCCCAGTCGGCACCGAGCCCGGCGTAACCGGTGAGGGTGTCGGCGCTGGCCGCGACGAGTCCGTCGATGCCGGGCACGACCCGGCGGAGGGTGCCGTCGCCCCCGCCGCCGGGCACCGTGCGCCAGGCCGGGGCGGGCAGCGGCAGCGGGTCGGGCGCGCACCGGACCGCCTCGACGACGCGCATGAAGGCACCGGTCACGGCCGGGGGGACGAGGAGTGCGGTGGCCCCGGCGGGGTCGGTGACGTGGGCGATCAGGTTCTCCAGGAGATCCGTGCGGGCGTGCGTGGTCTCCTGCGGTCCGTGTCCCGCGCGCTGCACGAGGACGCGGTCCTGCTTGTACCAGAAGGTGATCCGGCCGTGGCTGCCGTGCACGACGACGTAGGGCTCGTCGGGCCGCTCGGCGCACAGGGTGGCGGCGACGGTGACGCGCGAGCCGGTGCGGGTGGTGATCGAGACGTACGAGGTGTCGTCGGCCTCGATGGCGTTGGCGCGGTACAGCTCGGTGCGGACGGCCGTCAGGTCGTCGGCACCGGTCGCCCCGTCGAGCGCGAGGCCGGTGGCGACGGCGTGGGCGAGGGGGTTGGTGAGCACGCCGTCGACCACGTCGACCGGGGCGCCGGTGCTGCCGCCGGGGCCGCCGCCGGTACCGCTGCCGGTGCCGGGCAGTCGGCGTCGGCCGGCCCAGGGGGTGCGCCGGAAGTAGGCCTCGTCGCGGGCCCAGGCTCCGGCGGCGCCGATGCCGACGGGTTCTCCGATGACTCCGTCCCGTACGAGATCTCGTATATGAGACACCGCGTGCGAGCCCAGCGACTGGAATCCGATCTGGCAGGCGACACCGGCCTCGGCGACACCGGCGGTCATCCGCTCGTACTCCGCGTACGACGGCGCGGGCGGCTTCTCCAGGAGCAGGTGGACGCCCCGCGCGGCGGCGGTGAGGGCGAGGTCGGTGTGGGTCGGGATCGGGGTGCAGACGACGGCCGCCCGGGCGCCGGTGCGGTCCAGCAGGTCGCCGAGGTCGGCGGACTGGGCGACGCCGGTGAAGCCCGCCAGTTCGGTGTCGTCGAGCGGCTTCGGCTCGCAGATCCCGGCGAGGGTGACACGGCCGGCGTCGGCGAGCCGCCGGATGTTCGCGAGGTGCCACCGGCCGTGCCCGCGCGCGCCGGCGAGGACGACGGGGACGGGCCTGGCGGTCGGCTCGGCGGTCGGGTCGGCGGTCATCCCTTCACCGCCCCGGCGCTGAAGCCCGTGACGAGCCACTTCTGGATGAAGGCGAAGACGATCACGACGGGCAGCGCGGCCACGACCCCGCCGGCGGCGAGCGCGCCCAGGTCGACGGAGTCGGCGCCCATGAGCGTGGCGAGGCCGACCGGGATCGTCTGCTTGCTCTGGTCCGAGAGGAACATCAGGGCGAACAGGAAATGGTTCCAGCTGTGCACGAAGGCGAAGGAGCCCACGGCGATCAGTCCGGGCCGCAGCAGCGGCAGGACGACGGCGCAGAAGGCCCGGAACCGTCCGCAGCCGTCGACCCAGGCGGCCTCCTCCAGGGACGGCGGCACGTTCCGGATGAAGCCGCTGATCAGGATCATCGTCAGCGGGAGCTGGAAGACGGTCTCGGCGATGACGACGCTGCCCAGCGAGTTGATCATCTTCAGGTTGGCGAAGATCTCGAAGAGCGGTACGAGCATCAGCGCGCCCGGGATGAACTGCGAGCAGAGCAGGGCCAGCATGAAGGCCCTTTTGACCTTGAAGTCGAAGCGGGCCAGCGCGTAGCCGCCGGCCAGGGCGACGACGGTCGTCATGAGCATCGAGGCGACGCCGACGAGCAGGCTGTTCCGGAAGAAGGTGGCGAACGCCCGCTCGTTCCAGACCTTGTCGAAGTGCTCGAAGGTGAGCGGCCACGGCACGAGCGAGGTCGAGCCGGTGGGCCGGAACGCGAAGAGCAGCATCCAGTAGAAGGGGATCAGCGTGAAGAGGAGGTACACGCCGAGCGGCACGTAGATCTGCCGGCGCGGCACGTGGTCCCAGGACGCCCCCTTCTTCGACGGCCTGATCTCCGGGCGGTGCCGGCCGGGGGCCGGGCCCGGGCGCACGGGGGCGGTGGTGGTGGCGGTCACTTGTCGTCGCCCCCGAACTTGCTCAGGCGGAGATAGATCATCGAGCAGAACAGCAGGATCACGAAGGCGATGGAGGTCAGCGCGGACGCGTAGCCGAAGTCGTGGCTGTCCACGGCGATGGACGCGATCCGCAGCGGCAGGGTCGTCGTCTCCCCCGCGGGCCCGCCGCCGGTGAGGGTGTAGAGCAGGTCGACGTTGTTGAACTCCCACACCGCGCGCAGCAGCGTGGACAGGATGATGGCGTCCTTCAGATGCGGCAGCGTGATGTGGAGGAACTGCCGCAGCCGGCTCGCGCCGTCGACCTCGGCGGCCTCGTACAGGTCCTTGGAGACGGACTGGAGGTCGGCGAGGATGAGGATCGCGAAGAACGGGACGCCGCGCCAGAGTTCGGCGGTGACGACGGCCGGGAACACGGTCGCGGTGTCGGACAGCCACGACGTCCCGTACGAACCGATGCCCGCATCGGCGAGGTAACGGGTGATGCCCGTCTGGGAGTTGTAGAGCAGCATCCAGATGGACGAGGTGAGCACGCCGGAGACGGCCCAGGGCGAGAAGACCAGCGCGCGGGCGAGACCGCGGCCGATGAACGTCTGGTTCACGACGAGCGCGAGCCCGAGCCCGAGCAGGAGTTGCAGGACGACCTGCACCACGACCCACTGGAGGCTGAAGCCGAGCGTGCTCCAGAAGTCGGGGTCGCTCGTGAACGCGGTGACGAAGTTGTCGAAGCCCGCGAAGCCGTTCCGCCACGGCTTGGTGGGGTTGTAGTGCTGCAGGCTGTAGTAGAAGACGCTGACGACGGGGTACGCGATGAAGCCCAGCATCAGCAGACCGGCGGGCGCGATCAGCAGATACGGCAGCCTGCGCGGGGTGGCGGACGTGCGGCGGCGGCGCCGGGGCGGTGGTGCGGCCGGCGGGGCTTGGGCCACGGCTGCGGCTTGGGCCATGACGGGAACTCCGTTCTCAGTGGCTCAGGTTCTCGGCGGCTCTGGCATGGGCATTGGCTCTGGCTCTGGGTGTGGCTCTGGGTGTGGCTCTGGGTGTGGCTCTGGGTGTGGCTCGGTCGTGGTGAAGCGCTTCGCGGACACTGTTCGAGATGTCGATCATGGGAAGCCGGGGCCGGGGCCCGCGCGGCGGCGGGCTCAGCTCGCGTACGGGTCCGGCACCTGTCCCGGCCTGGCCAGGAAGGCGAAGTCGCAGCCGGTGTCGGCCTGCGTGATCTGCTCGTTGTAGAGGGCGCCGTAGCCGCGCTCGTACCGCTCGGGCGGTGCGCTCCACTCGGCGCGGCGGCGTGCCAGCTCCTCGTCGTCCACGTCGAGCCGCAGGAGCCGGGCGGCCACGTCGAGGGTGATGCTGTCGCCGGTGCGGACGAGCGCGAGCGGGCCGCCGACGTACGACTCGGGGGCCACGTGGAGCACGCACGCCCCGTAGCTGGTGCCGCTCATCCGGGCGTCGGAGATCCGCACCATGTCCCGTACTCCCTGCTTGAGCAGGTGGTCGGGGATGGGGAGCATGCCGTACTCGGGCATCCCGGGCCCGCCCTTGGGGCCGGAGTTGCGCAGCACCAGGACGCTGTCGGCGGTGATGTTCAGCTCGGGGTCGTCGATGGTGCGCTGCATGGCCCTGTAGTCGTCGAAGACGACGGCGGGGCCGGTGTGCTTGAGCAGGTGCGGCTCGGCGGCGATGTGCTTCACGACGGCGCCGTCGGGACAGAGGTTGCCGCGCAGGACGGCGACGCCTCCCTCGGCGGCGACCGGGTTCTCGCGGGTGCGGATGACGTCGTCGTCGTGCACGACGGCGCCCTCGATCTGCTCCCCCAACGTGCCGTTCACCGTGGGCCGTTCGAGGTGCAGCAGGTCGGGGATCCGGGAGAGGAAGGCGGGCAGGCCGCCGGCGAAGTGGAAGTCCTCCATGAGGTACGTCCGTCCGCCGGGCCGCACGTTGGCGAGGACCGGCACGGTGCGGGCGATGCGGTCGAAGTCGTCGAGGGTGAGGGCGACGCCCGCGCGGCCGGCCATCGCGATGAGGTGGATGACGGCGTTGGTGGAGCCGCCGAGTCCGAGCACGGTGGTGACGGCGTCCTCGAAGGCCTCGCGGGTGAGGATCGCCGACGGCTTGAGCGCGGTCCACGCCAGCTCGACGGCGCGGCGCCCGGAGGCGGCGGCCATCCGCTCGTGCGCGGAGTCGACGGCCGGGATGGAGGACGCGCCCGGCAGGGTCATGCCGAGGACCTCGGCCGCGGCGGTCATGGTGGAGGCGGTCCCCATGGTCATGCAGTGGCCCGGCGACCGCGCCAACCCACCTTGCAATTCGCGCAGTTCGCAGTCGGTGAGGTTGCCCGCGCGGTGCTCGTCCCAGTACTTCCACATGTCGGTGCCGGAGCCGAGCGTCTCGCCGCGCCAGTGGCCCGGCAGCATCGGCCCGGCGGGCACGAAGAGGGCGGGGACGTCGGCGGAGGTGGCGCCCATGAGGAGCGCGGGGGTCGACTTGTCGCAGCCGCCGAGCAGCACCGCGGCGTCGATCGGGTAGGAGCGGAGGAGTTCCTCGGTCTCCATGGCGAGCAGGTTGCGGTAGAGCATCGGGGTCGGCTTCTGGTACGTCTCCGAGAGCGTGGAGACGGGGAACTCCAGGGGGAAGCCACCCGCCTGCCACACGCCCCGCTTGACCGCCTCGGCGCGCTCGCGCAGATGGACGTGGCAGGGGTTGATGTCGGACCAGGTGTTGAGGACCGCGACGACCGGTCGGCCCCGGTACTCCTCCGCCTCGTAACCGAGTTGGCGCATCCGGGCGTTGTGCGACCAGGTGCGCAGGGCGCCCTCGGTGCCGTACCACTGGTGGGAGCGGAGCTGCTCCGGGGTCAGCCGCAGGCGGCTCTCGCCGGTCATGTCAACCACCCCGCCGCGATCTCCGCGATCTCGGCGCGCTCCGCCTCGGGCAGTTCCCGGCTGGGCGGCCGGACGTCGCGGCGGCACAGGCCGAGCGAGGCGAGGGCCTCCTTGACGACGGAGACGTTGTTGGCGGAGGCGTCGGCGGCGCGCAGCTCCTCGAAGCGGCGGATCTGCTCCCAGACCTTCATCGCGGCCGGGTAGTCATCGGATCGAAGCGCTTCGATCATGGACAGCGAGACGCTCGGGGCGACGTTCACCAGGCCCGAGGTGAAGCCGGTGGCGCCGGCCGAGAAGTAGGAGGGGGCGTACGGCTCGGCGAGCCCGGCCACCCACACGAATCGGTCCAGGCCCGCGTCGCGCGCGAAGGCGGCGAAGCGCGCCGCGTCCGGGACGGCGTACTTGACGCCGATCACGTTCGGGCAGGCCGCGCCGAGTTCGGCGAGCCGGGCACCCGGCAGCGCGGCGTTCTTGACGTAGGGGACGACGCCGAGCCCGGGCACCGCGTCGGCGACGGCCCGGTGGTAGTCGACCCAGCCGCCCTCGGAGACGTACGGGTGCACCGGCTGGTGCACCATCACCATGCTCGCGCCGTGCTCCTGGGCGTGCCGGGCGGCGTCGATCGCGGTCGGCACGTCGTGTCCGACGCCGGCCAGGACGGCGGCCGATCCGCCCGCCTCGTCGAGGGTCACCTCGGCGACGAGGCGGCGCTCGGCGGCGGTCAGGGCGTAGAACTCACCGGTGTTGCCGTTCGGCGTGAGGATGCGCACGCCGCCGTCGAGCAGCCGCCGCAGCAGGGTCCGCAGGACCGGTTCGTCGACGGTGCCGTCCGCCGCGAACGGGGTCACCGGGATCGCCACGACGTCGGCGAGCGCGGCCCGCTGGGTCTGGTACGAAGCCTTCGGCGCGGTCATGATCGCTGCTCACCCTCTTCCTCCCGGGCCTCGGGGAAGGCCCGCTCCACGAACGACGCGATGTGGTCGCGCAGTGCGCGCGAGGCAGCCTGGGCGTCGCCGGCCAGCGCGAGTTCCAGGATCTCCCGGTGCTCGGCGGCCTCCCGCTCCCAGGACGGGTCGGCGGCCCAGGCCACCGCGGAGACCAGCGCGGCCTGGTCGCGCACCTCGTCGAGCATCCGGCCCAGCAGCGGGTTGCCGCAGGGGGCGTAGAGGGCGCGGTGGAACTCCCGGTTGGCCAGAGACCGTTGGGCGGTGTCGGCCGCGGTGTCGGCGGCGCTCAGGGCGTCGCGGGCGGCGTCGAGGGACGCCTTGCGCCGCACGGTGCGGCGCAGGGCCTCCGGTTCGAGGAGGAGGCGTACGTCGTAGACCTCGCGGGCCATGTCCGCGTCCACCATGCGCACCGTGACGCCCTTGTACTGGTTCATCACGACGAGCCCGGTCCCGGCGAGCGTCTTGAGCGCCTCGCGCACCGGAGTCTTGGAGACCCCGAACTGCGCGGCCAGGTCGGTCTCGACCAGGGCCTGTCCGGGTCTCAACTGCCCGGTCAGGATGCGGCGCTTGATCTCGTCGAGGACGAACTGGGTGCGGGAGGGGATCGGGGTGGGCACAGAGGTCATGCGCGCCTCTCGGTGTATCACGTATCGCGTCTCATATATGACGTACGAAGTACGACGCGTTGAAGCTAGAAGCAGTGGCCTGGTTCGTCAACGCTTCCAGCAAAAGAAGTCCGAGCGCTCTCATATGAGTTGAGGCGGGACACGGCACCAAGACGCCCGGGCACGGCCCCGGGGAAGTCCCCCGGAACGCGGCCTAAGGGCGCCACCCGGGGTCGCGGCCGCTGAGGCCGATGACCCGGTCGGTGAGCGGCGCGCCCGCGGCCACCCGGACGACCGGGCCGAACAGGCCGCCGCGCCCGCTGTCGTCCGCGGCCGGGGCGAGCAGCGCGTGGGCGGCGCCGAGGGCCGCCTCGTCGGGGGTGTACTCCTGGCCGGTGGCGCGGGCCAGGTCCCAGCCGTGCACGACGAGTTCGTCGGCCGTGACGAGGCCCGCGACGGCGCCGGGCAGGTCGAGGCCGCCCGCGTGGGTCGTGCCGTCCCAGGCGGCGGGGTCCCGCCAGGCCTCGACCAGTTCGTCGAGCGCCTTGGGCAGGGCGGCGCGCCAGTCCGGGGACAGCTCGGGGAGGGTGCTGCCGGGTGGCGCCGTGTCGTCGTCCGGGCGCTCCTTGCGGGCCGTCGCGCGCAGACCGCCGGCGAGACCGACGATGTGTCCGATGAGATGGCGTACGGCGTAGTCGGGACAGGGCGTCGGCAGGTCGAGCTGGTCCTCGCGGACCCCTTGGGCGAGCCGGGCGACGATCCGGGCCTGGGGGCCGAGGTCCACTGTCGTGTCACTCATGGTGACCCTTCCGGTGAGGCGTGATGTGCGCTGTTCACCGGTACAGACCCCGCCACGGCCCGGAACTCATCGGTCCGGGACCGGCGTCACAGCTCCGCGAGGGCCGCCGTGACGAGCTCCAGGTCCGCGTCCGACGCCAGCCCCGCGTGGTACAGCCGCAGCTCGCCCGCGCCCAGCTCGCGCGCGGCCCGCGCGTCGGCGGCGAGGGTGCCGGGGCTGCCGCCCATGCCCCGTACGACGGTGAGGTTCGCGGCGAGCACTCCCCTGCCCTGTGCGGCGAAGGGAGCCAGCAGCCCCGCGCCGCCCGTGCACGGCACGACCACCCCGTCGGCGACGGAGAGGATGTGTGCGGGGTCCACTCCGGCGTTGGCACCGCAGTGGTAGGAGACGGGGTCGGCGTGGAGCAGCACCTGAAATCCGGCGGGGGCCGCTTCCCGTACCGCTGCGACGGCGGCCTCCTGGAGGCCGCGGGCGGTGGCGTCGCGGTGGGCGCGGGTGGCGGCGGCCTGCTCGGCGCCGAGCAGCTTCTCCACGCCCGCCCAGCCGTCGTCGGCCGTATCGCCCCGCCACACGGGTTCCAGGGCGGTGCGCACCGAGCGGCTCAGCTCCTCCGCGTCGAGGCCGTGTTGGGCGTACCCGGCCCGGCAGTCCGGACAGAAGCAGAGCGACATCAGGTACTGCCCGGCCTCCCCCAGGCCGACGCCGCCGGTCTTGTCGTGGGCGTGCAGATGGGCGAGGCCGTACCAGCCGAGCGATTCGAGTTCGGTGCCGCGCGCGCCGGGCCGGGTCGCGGCCTCGGCGGCGAGGGCGACGAGGTGGTCGCGGATGGCGGGCCGGGCGATGCAGGGGGCCCAGGGGTAGCGGTCACCGTACGCGTTGACGACCGAGGTGTCCGGATGTTCTGCGCCCAGGCGGGAGTTGTGGGCGAGGACGACCCAGGTGTGGACGTCGAGGCCGGCGTCGGCGAGCGCTGCGGCGGCCTCGCCCCAGGCGTCACCGGGGGCCCAGTCCCCGGCCGCGTAGGGCCTCAACCCGGTTTCCGGCCAGCGCCGCTCGTCGACCGGGTAGAGCACGGAGGCGTGTTCGGCGGTGACGACGCGGTGCCGGGGGTGGCGGGGAGTGAGGGCCCGGGTGGAGTGGTAGGCGGCGGCGAGGGTGACCTGTTGGACGCCGAGGGCCGCGATGCGGTGGGCGGCGTCCGGGTCGCCGATGACGTCCCAGGGGTAGACGAAGGCGGAGGTCCTCACGCGCCCTGCTCCTCACTCGCGGCTTCCAGCAACGCGCCTGCGTCCTCGATGAGTTCGGCGAGTCGTTTGAGGTGTTCTCCGGTCGGCTCGTGCAGCGGCGGGCGGACCTCGCCGACGTCGAGCCCGCGCAACCGTACCCCGGCCTTCACCAGCGCGACCGCGTAGCCCCGGCCCTGGTTGCGGAGTTCGACGAGCGGCCGGTAGAAGCCGTCGAGCAGCGCGTTCACCGTGGCGTCGTCGCCGGTGTTCACCGCCGTGTGGAAGGCCTGCGCGATCTCGGGCGCGAAGCAGAACACGGCGGAGGAGTACAGGCTGATGCCGATGCCCCGGTAGGCGGGCACGGTGAGTTCGGCGGTGGGCAGCCCGTTGAAGTAGAGGAAGTCGTCGCGCACCCCGGAGGCGCGGACCGCGCTCACGGTCCGCTGCATCAGATCGAGGTCGCCGAGTCCGTCCTTGAGCCCGATCACCTTCGGGTGGCGGGCGAGCGCGACGACGGTCTCCGGGGTGAACACGGCGTTGTCGCGCTGGTACACGATGATGTCGAGGGAGGTCGCCCCGGCCAGTTCGGTGTAGTGCCGCAGCAGCCCCTCCTGCCCGGCGACGACGAGATAGGGCGGCATCGCCAACAGGCCGTCCGCGCCCGCCCGTTCGGCCGCGCGCGCATAGTGGACGGCGAGCGCGGTGCCGTATCCGGCGCCCGCGATCACCGGCACCCGGCCGTCCGCCGCCTCGACCGCGGCGGCCACGCACGCCTCGAACTCCTCGGGCGCGAGCGCGTGGAACTCCCCGGTGCCGCAGCAGGCGAAGACGGCGGCGGCCCCGGCGTCGACGCCGCGCCGCACATGGGTGCGGAAGGTGTCGAGGTCGACGGTGCCGTCCGGCCCGAACGGGGTGACCGGGAAGAAGAGCGGGCCACTCGGGGCGGCGAGTCGAACGGCGAGGGCGGCTGACGTCACGGGCTCTCCCTGAGCGTTGCACGCACACATGTGCATGTTTCTGATCCGCGTCTATATTTCTGAACTCACTCACCGTAAGCCGCCTCAAAGCAGACGGTCAAGCGCCCGCACTCGGCGGAGCCTTGACGGCGAGCGGCCGCCTCCCTAGCGTGTCCACGAATGTGAATGCCGCTCACGCATGGACATGGAGATCTCGCACATGCCAGTCCCCTCCGCGCCCCGCACGCTCCTGCTCACCGGCGCCGCCGGCGGACTCGGCACCCTGATGCGCGAGTTGCTGCCGCAGTACGGGTACACCCTGCGCCTGCTGGACGTCCGACCCGTGCCGGACGCGCCGGACGCGATCGTCGCGGACCTGAACGACACGGAGGCGCTGCGCGAGGCCGTCCGCGGCGTCGACGGCGTGCTGCACCTGGCGGGGATCTCCCTGGAGTCGACCTTCGACAAGATCGTCGAATCGAACATCAGGGGCACCCAGCGGCTCTACGAGGCGGTCCGCGCGGAGGGCGAGGCGCGCGCCGACGGGACGGCCCCCCGCGTCGTCTTCGCCTCCTCCAACCACGCGATCGGCTACACCCCGCGCCCGCGCACCGAGGACGGCGACCCCGTGGTCCCGGTCTCGACGCCGCGCCGCCCGGACACCTTCTACGGCCTGTCCAAGTCGTTCGGCGAGGACCTGGCCCAGTTCTACCGGGACCAGTTCGGCATCGAGACCGTGTCGGTCCGGATCGGCTCCTGCTTCCGGGAGCCCACCGACGTCCGCATGATGTCGGTCTGGATGAGCCCCGCCGACGGCGCCCGGCTCTTCCACGCGGCACTGTCCGCGCCGGACGTCGGCCACACCGTCGTCTACGGCTCCTCCGCCAACACCCGCGTCTGGTGGGACCTGTCGAGCGCCCGCGCCCTCGGCTACGAGCCGCAGGACGACTCCGAGGTGTACGCGGAGAAGCTGCTCGCCGAGTTCGGCCCGCTCAGCGACGACAATCCGGCACACCGGCACATGGGCGGACGTTTCATCAACGACCCGCCGATCTGGCCGTACTGAGCCGCGCGCGGCCCGCGCCCCACTCGGGCACCAAGCGGGCCCCCTCGCCTCGCGAAACGGGCAGCCACCCCGCCCGAAACCACATGATCCCCGGCTCCTTCCCTGGTCCGAGCCGGGCAGCCACGCCCCGAAACGGACACAAGCGGGCCGCATCGCCTCCCTGACAGACCTGGTCACCACCTCGTAGCCCCGGTAGAAATTCCGGAGCGGGCCCCACCGGGCCCGAACGGGCACGACGGCACCAGGGCACGGAGAGGGGCGACATGAGCGCCGAGGAACGGCAGCGGGAGATCGTACGCGCGGCGCGCCGCACCGGCAGCGTCGACGTGACCGAGCTCGCGGCCGAACTGGGCGTCGCCAAGGAGACGGTCCGCCGCGATCTGCGCGCGCTGGAGGACCACGGTCTGGTCCGGCGCACGCACGGCGGGGCGTACCCGGTGGAGAGCGCCGGGTTCGAGACGACGCTCGCGTTCCGCACCACCATGCACGTCCCCGAGAAACGGCGGATCGCCACGGCCGCCGCCGACCTGCTCGGCGACGCGGAGACGGTCTTCGTCGACGAGGGGTTCACCCCGCAGCTCATCGCGGAGGCGCTGCCGCACGACCGGCCGCTCACCGTCGTCACGGCGTCCCTGGCCACGGCGGGCGCCCTGGCCGAGGCCCCGAACACCACGGTCCTGCTGCTCGGCGGGCGGGTCCGCGCGGGCACGCTGGCCACCGTGGACCACTGGACGACGAAGATGCTCGCCGGCTTCGTCATCGACCTCGCCTACATCGGCGCCAACGGCATCAGCCGCGACCACGGCCTGACCACCCCCGACCCGGCGGTCAGCGAGGTCAAGGCGCAGGCGATCCGGGCGGCACGGCGCACGGTCTTCGTGGGCGTGCACACCAAGTTCGGCGCGGTCAGCTTCTGCCGGTTCGCGCCCGTGGGCGCCCTGGAGACGATCGTGACGAGCACCCAGCTGCCCGTGTCCGAAGCACACCGCTACTCGCTGATGGGCCCGCAGGTCATCCGCGCCTGAACACCGGACGCACCGTCACCTCCCGTGCGGGGCACGGGAGTCGGCACCGCACACCCATCGGTCAAGCGATTCATCCCCTACGCGACAGAAGTCCAGGAGCACCCATGCGAACCCAGAGCCGACGGAGGCCACCGGGCGCCCTGCTCGCGACGGCCGCCGCAGGGACGCTGCTCACCCCTCTGCTGTCCGGCTGCTGGGCCGGAGCGGGCGGACTCGGGGGCGGCGACTCCATCAACGTCCTGATGGTGAACAACCCGCAGATGACCGAGTTGCAGAAACTCACCGCCCGCTACTTCACCCGCGAGACCGGCATCAAGGTGAACTTCACGGTCCTGCCGGAGAACGACGTCCGCGACAAGATCAGCCAGGACTTCGCCAACCAGGCGGGCCAGTACGACGTGGCGACGCTCTCCAACTACGAGATCCCGATCTACGCCCGCAACGGCTGGCTGCACGAACTGGGCCCGTACGTGAAGAAGGACCCGGGCTTCGACCAGCAGGACATCCTCGCGCCCATGCGCCAGTCGCTCACCGGCGACGACGGCAAGCTCTACGGGGAGCCCTTCTACGGCGAGTCGTCCTTCCTCATGTACCGCAAGGACGTCTTCGCGAAGAAGGGCCTGAAGATGCCCGCGCACCCGACCTGGAACCAGGTCGCGGACCTCGCGGCGAAGGCCGACGGGGCCGAGTCCGGCATGAAGGGCATCTGTCTGCGCGGCCTGCCCGGCTGGGGCGAGCTGATGGCGCCGCTGACGACGGTGGTGAACACCTACGGCGGCACCTGGTTCGACAACGACTGGACGGCGCGCCTCGACGACAAGGGCTTCAAGGACGCGACGCGGTTCTACGTCGACCTGGTGCGCAAGCACGGCGAGTCGGGCGCCGCGCAGTCCGGGTTCGCCGAGTGCCTCAACAACCTCACCCAGGGCAAGACCGCCATGTGGTACGACGCCACGTCCGCCGCCGGGTCCCTGGAGTCGGCCAAGTCACCGGTCAAGGGCAAGATCGGGTACGTCGCCGCGCCCACCGAGAAGACGGAGTCGAGCGGCTGGCTGTACACGTGGGCGTGGGGCCTGCAGAAGGCGTCCCCCAACCCCGACAAGGCCTGGAAGTTCATCTCCTGGGCGTCCGGCAAGGAGTACGAGAAGCTCGTCGGCGAGAAGTTCGGCTGGGCCAACGTGCCCGCGGGCAAACGCGCGTCGACGTACGACATCCCGCAGTACCGCGCCGAGGCCGCCGCCTTCCAGGACCAGACCCGCGCCGCCATCGAGGGCGCCAGGCCGCGCGATCCGGGCGTCCAGCCGCGGCCCGCACCGGGCATCCAGTTCGTCGGCATCCCCGAGTTCACCGATCTCGGCACCAAGGTCTCGCAGGAGATCAGCGCGGCGATCGCCGGCCGCCAGTCCGTCGACTCGGCGCTGAACAAGTCCCAGAAGCTCGCCGCCGAGATCGCGAAGGAGTACGAGGGCCGATGACGACCGTGACCTCGGCCCCCGTGGCCGCCCCGCAGACCGCCGCGAGCCGGCGCCCGCCCCGACGGCTGCGCGCCTGGGCCACCCGCGCGCCGCTGCTCCCCGCCCTGGTCTTCATGATCGTCGTCACCCAGCTGCCGTTCGTGGCCACGCTGGTGATCTCGTTCTTCGACTGGAACGCCCTCTACCCCGACGCCCGCCACTTCGCCGGGTTCGCCAACTACTCCGAGGTCCTCACCGACCCCGATCTGCGCAAGTCGGTCCTGACGACGATCCTGCTGACGGTGACCGTGGTCGTGGTGAGCCTGGTCGCGGGCCTCGCGCTCGCCCTGCTCCTCGACCGGAGGTTCAGAGGCCGCGGCATCGTCCGTACGCTGCTGATCGCGCCGTTCCTCGTCGTGCCCGTGGCGGCCGCCCTGCTGTGGAAGCACGTCCTCTACAACCCCGAGTACGGACTGCTCAACGGCCTGCTGCACTACGTCGGCGGCCCCCAGCCGGACTGGATCTCGAACACGCCGCTGCTCGCCGTGGAGATGTCGCTGATCTGGCAGTGGACCCCGTTCATGATGCTGATCCTGCTCGCGGGCCTGCAGTCACGCTCCGCCGAGCAGATCGAGGCGGCCCGGATGGACGGCGCGAGCCCCTGGCAGATCTTCCGCCACCTCACCCTCCCCCACCTGCGCCGCTACCTCGAACTCGGCGCCCTGCTCGGCTCGATCTACATCGTGCAGAACTTCGACGCGGTGTTCACCCTCACCTCCGGCGGCCTGGGCACGGCGAACCTGCCCTACACCGTCTACCAGACCTTCTACCAGGCCCACGAGAACGGTCTGGCCTCCGCGGCGGGCGTGCTCGTCGTCATCGGCTCCATCATCATCGCGACGTTCGCGCTGCGCGTCGTGTCGTCGCTGTTCCGCGAGGAGGTGGCCCGCGGATGAAGTTCGCAACGGTCCTCAAAGGCAAGGGGCTCGGTCTCGTCGCCTGGCTGCTCGGCATCGTCTTCTTCCTGCCGATCGCCTGGATGGTCCTGACCTCCTTCCACTCGGAGGAGAACGCCGCGACCAACCCGCCGTCCTTCGCGGCCGCGCTGACCCTCGACGGCTACCGCGACTTCTTCGGCGCGGGCGGCGGCGCGAGCCCCTGGCCCGCACTCATCAACTCGCTGGTGGCGTCGGTCGGTTCGACCCTGTTCGTGCTGCTCCTCGCGCTTCCGGCCGCCTACGCCCTCTCCATCCGGCCGGTGAAGAAGTGGACCGACGTCCTGTTCTTCTTCCTGTCGACGAAGATGCTGCCGGTCGTCGCCGGGCTGCTGCCGATCTACCTGTTCGCGAAGAACACCGACTTCCTCGACAACATCTGGCTGCTGGTCATCCTCTACACGTCGATGAACCTGCCGATCGCGGTGTGGATGATGCAGTCGTTCCTCGCCGAGGTGCCGGTCGCGGTGATCGAGGCGGCGCAGATCGACGGTGCCCGGCTGCCCACCGTCCTCACCCGGGTCGTGGCCCCCATCGCGCTGCCCGGCATCGCGGCGACGGCCCTGATCTGCTTCATCTTCAGCTGGAACGAACTTCTCTTCGCACGGGTGCTCACCGGGGTCGTCGCCCAGACCGCGCCCGTCTTCCTGACCGGCTTCATCACCAGCCAGGGCCTGTTCCTGGCGAAGGTGTGCGCCGCGTCGCTCGTGATCTCCCTGCCGGTGCTCGCCGCGGGGTTCGCCGCCCAGGACAAGCTGGTCCAGGGCCTGTCGTTGGGAGCAGTGAAATGAAGGCAGCGATCGTCGAGTCCGTCGGCAAGGTCACCGTCGGCGAGGTGCCCGACCCCACGCCGGGTCCGCGGGACGTGGTCGTCGAGGTCGCGGCCTGCGGACTGTGCGGCACCGATCTGCACATCCGCCAGGGCGAGTTCGCGCCCACGCTGCCGGTGGTGCCGGGCCACGAGTTCGCCGGCACGGTCGCCGAGGTGGGCCGCGACGTCACCGAGGTACGGGTGGGCGACCGGGTGGCCGTCGACCCCTCCCTGCACTGTCACGAGTGCCGCTTCTGCCGGGCGGGCCGCGGCAACCTGTGCGAGCGGTGGGCCGCGATCGGTGTGACCACCGCGGGCGGCGCCGCCCAGTACGCGCTGGCCCCCGTCGCCAACTGCGTCCTCCTCCCCGACCACGTACGCACCCAGGACGCGGCCCTCATCGAACCGCTGTCCTGCGCGGTGCGCGGCTACGACGTGCTGAACTCCCGGCTCGGCGCGCACGTGCTGATCTACGGCTCCGGGACCATGGGCCTGATGATGCTGGAGCTGGCCAAGCGGACCGGCGCGGCGAGCGTCGACGTCGTCGACCTGAACCCCGACCGGCTGGCCACGGCGAAGCGGCTGGGCGTGTCGGCTTCGGCGGCGGGCCCCGACGAACTCGACCGGCCGGCCGGCTGGGACGTCGTCATCGACGCGACCGGCAACGCGGCGGCGATCCAGGACGGCCTCGGCCGGGTCTCCAAGGCCGGTACGTTCCTCCAGTTCGGCGTCGCCGACTACGCGACCCGGGTGACCATCGACCCGTACCGCATCTACAACCAGGAGATCACCATCACCGGTTCGATGGCGGTCCTGCACAGCTACGAGCGCGCGGCCGAGCTGTTCGCGGGCGGTGTCCTCGACCCGGACGTCTTCATCAGCGACCGGCTCCCGCTGGACAGCTACCCGCAGGCCCTCGACCAGTTCGCCTCCGGGGTGGGCCGGAAGATCGTCGTGGTGCCGTAGCGGCCGGATCAGGGACGGCTCAGCCAGGTGTGGGCGGCGATCACCAGCGCCTCCACGCCCGTGCTGAGCGTCGGCTCGATCAGCGGGGCGAAGAACGGCGAGTGGTTGCTGGGGAGCTGGTCGGCGCGGCCCTCCAGGAAGGCGGCGATCGTCGGCTCCGGGTCGAGACCGCCCCAGAACCAGAAGACGGTGGGCACCTTCAGGGTCTCGCCGAACACGCCGACGTCCTCGCTCGCGGTGACGAGCGGAAGGGTCTGGACGCGCTGCTCGCCGAAGTGCCCGGCGAAGGCGGCCATCGTGGCGCGCGTGGCGTCGGGGTCGCTGACCAGGGCGGGTGCGGCGGCGGACCAGACCAGGTCGGGCTCGGCGACGGCGCCGCCGGCCGCCGACTCGGCGCGCACGATCCGCTCGACGGCGGCCCGCACCTGATCACGGACCTGGGGTGTGTAGGTACGGATGTTGATCCCGAGCTCGGCGCGGTCGGGAATGATGTTGTCCTTCGTGCCCGCCTGGAGGCGGCCGACGGTGACGACGGCGGGCTCGGCCGGGGAGACCTCACGGGCGACGATGCCCTGGAGCCGGGTCACGACGTGCGCGGCCATCAGGACCGGGTCGACGGTCGCCTCCGGACGCGATCCGTGGCCGCCGCGGCCGTGCAGGGTGACGTGGAGGGAGTCGGCCGAGGCCATGACGGGTCCCGTGCCGTACCCGATGAAGCCCGCGGGCAGCGGCCCCACGTGCTGACCGAGGACGATCTCCGGGGCGGGGAACCGCTCGAAGAGACCGTCGTCGATCATCCCCCGGGCGCCGACGGCGAGTTCCTCCGCGGGCTGGAAGACGACAAGGAGCGTGCCCGACCACGCGTCGCGGGCCTGGGCGAACAGGGTGGCGGCGCCGACGAGGCAGGTGGCGTGCATGTCGTGGCCGCAGGCGTGCATCACGGGGACCTCGCGGCCCTCGTGGTCCACCGCGCGGGCCGTGCTGGCGTACGGCAGGCCGGTCTTCTCCTCGACGGGCAGCGCGTCGAAGTCGGCGCGGAGCATGACCACGGGCCCCTCGCCGTTGCGCAGCACGCCGACGACTCCGGTGGTGCCGACGCCCTCGGCGACCTCGTCGAACCCGGCGTCCCGCAGCCGCCCCGCGAGCAGGGCGGCCGTCCGGGTCTCCTGGAGGGACAGCTCCGGATGCCGGTGCAGGTCCTGGTAGAACGCGGCGAGATCCTCCCGGATCCGCGCCAGTCCCGCGGTCACCGGCTCCACCGACTCCACATGCGCCACGAGCGGCCTCCTCGCTGTCTGCCCCGACGCGCCCACCGTACGCCGGACAGGACCTGGGTGCGGGCGGCCTCAGCCGATCGGCCGTACGGGCGTCAGAGCGCCTGTGCCGCCGGCTTCACCATGCCGCGCACGGTCCGCGACTTCACGAAGTCGCCCATCGCGGTCATCTCCCACTCACCGGTGAACTGCTTGATGAGCTTGGCCATCATGACGCCCGTCTGCGCCTCGGCGTTCGTGAGGTCGAAGCGGACCAGCTCCTCGCCCGTCGCCGCGTCGAGCAGCCGGCAGTACGCCTTGGCGACCTCGGTGAACTTCTGGCCCGAGAACGAGTTCACCGTGAAGACCAGGCCCGTGACGTCCTGCGGGAGACGTCCCAGGTCGACGACGATCACCTCGTCGTCGCCGCCGCCCTCGCCCGTGAGGTTGTCACCGGAGTGCTTGATGGCGCCGTTCACGATCGAGAGCTTGCCGAAGTAGCAGCTGTCGATGTGGTTGCGCTGCGGACCGTACGCGATGACCGACGCGTCCAGGTCGATGTCCTTGCCGCCGTAGGCCGGCTCCCAGCCCAGGCCCATCTTGACCTGGCTGAGCAGCGGCCGGCCCGCCTTGACCAGGGACACCGTCTGGTTCTTCTGGAGGGAGACCCGCCCCTTGTCGAGGTTGATCTTCCCGGCGCCCGGGGCGGGGGCCGGCGGGGCGGCGGGAGCCGCAGGGGCTGCGGGCGCCGCGGCCTGCGGCGGGGGCGGCGCGATGCGCGGGTCGACCGGCGCCGTGGTGGGCGGGGGCGGGGACGTCACCGGGGCGGCCGGGGCCTGGGCGGGCGCGGCCGGGGCCGCCGGCTCCTCGACGGAGACGCCGAAGTCGGTGGCGATGCCCGCCAGCCCGTTCGCATACCCCTGGCCCACCGCGCGGGCCTTCCACGCGCCGTTCCTCAGGTACACCTCCATGACCACCAGCGCCGTCTCCGTGCCGAGCTGCGGCGGGGTGAACGTGGCGAGGACCGAGCCGTCGTCCGCGTTCCGGATCGTGGCCGTGGGCTCGATGCCCTGGAACGTCTGGCCTTCGGCGTCCGGGCTCGCGGTGACGACGATCTTCTCGATGCCGGGCGGCACGGCCGAGGTGTCGACGGTGATCGAGTCGGGGGACGCGCCCCCGCCCGACGCGTACGTCACACCGGGCCCGGCGGGCTGGTTGTAGAAGATGAAGTCGTCGTCCGAGCGCACCTTGCCGTCGGCGGTGAGCAGCAGGCCCGAGACGTCGAGCCGCACGGGAGCGCTGACGTCCACCGCCACGCGCTGCGCCGTGAGCGGGATGTTCGAGCCGGGGGTCATAGCGGTCATGCCCCAGGTAACGAGCGGCTCCGCTTTACCGTTCCCTTACCGAAGACTTTTCTTCCGGCGCTCCCCCGGGCGGGGCACGGAGCCGCCCGGGGATCACCCCCACGGCCAGTCCGCGTCCCGCCCGGCCTCGAGCAGCGCCACCATCCGGAACGCCGCGTCCGAGAGCCCGCCGAACACATGCCGGTTCGCGGAGCCGGAGGGCGCGTGGCCCGCCCGGTACCCGGCCAGGTTCCAGGTGTAGACCGGGACCCGTGCCGGAACCTGCCCGGTCGGGTCACCGTGCCGGCTGTGGTGCGCCTGCTCGTCGGTGACGATCAGCACCCGGTCGTGGCCGCGGTAGTGCCGCCGCACCGCCTCGGCGGTGTTCGTGCCGCCCAGGTCGCCGAAGCGCTCCAGGACCTTCAGGACGGACTCGCCCTTGCGGTACATCACGTCGGTGCTGCCGGTGCCGAACTGCACCAGGTCGGCCCGCTCCGCCCGCAGCGCGAGCGCCGCGCCGAACACGGCGGCCGCGTCCGCGCGGTTGAGCCGCGACCGCTCGGACAGCGGGCTCCACATGGAGCCGGAGCGGTCCACCAGGATCAGCGAACGGCCCTTCAGGGACGGCACGTTGGCCAGCGAGTGGCCGAGCGCGGTCTCCAGCGGGTACGCCCAGCGCAGCGACGGGGCGTGCTGGTACGCGGCGAGGTAGCGGAACGGGAACTGCCGCGAGCGCGCCACCTCGGCCGGGTCGGAGATCGTGGCCGCGACCCGCGCCGCGACCTCGTCCGAGACGCCCGCCTCGTCGAAGTTGCGGAGGTTGCGGATCAGCGCCATCGCGCCCATGGACGGGATGACGGCCTCCCAGGCCGCCTTGTCCATCGGGCCCTGCAGCCAGCCGGCCAGCGCCTCCCACGTCATGCCCGCCGCCGCGAGCCGCTCGGCGCCGTCGGGCGCGAGCAGCACGGAGCGCCGCTCGGCGACCGGCAGGGCCATCAGCTCCCGGTGGGCGAGCAGGACGTCGCTGCCGGCCGGGGGCACGGCCGTGTCGGGGTGGTGGCGCCGGTCGAGGGCGTACCGGAACAGCTCGCCCTGCCACGGCTTGGCCGGGTCGGGCGCCGCGTGCACCAGGTTGAGGACGTCGCCGAAGCGGTAGCCCTTGGACGCGGTGTCGTACTTCAGGAGCGCCTTGCCGTGGTACAGGTGGCGCACGGCGTCGGCGACGCCGCGCTTGACCGGCTTGGGGACGGCCCGCCCGTACGCCTGCGTCCAGTAGCCGAGCAGTTCGCCGGGCTCGTCGGGGCGGCGCAGTACGGAGGCGACGACCGCCCGGTTCGACGGTCCGTCGCTCGCACCGGCGTCGAGGCGTGCCTTCACGTACTCGGCGGCGCCCACGAGGGACGCGGTGCGCAGGTTCCCCTCGCCGCGGAGCCAGCCGAGCAGGCCCGCGGTCCACTCCGGGTCGGTGACGGCGAGCCCGCGCACGAGCGTGGCGAACCGGTCGTCGCGGTCCGCGCCGTCCTCGTAGAAGGTGCGCTGGGAGACGAAGTTGGCGACCGCGAGCAGGAAGAGCTCGGAGCGGGCGTCCCGCTCGAAGCCGGCGCCGCCCTCGTGCGTGCGCACGGTACGGCCGGTGGTGCGGACGACGGAACGCAGCGCCTGCTTGGCGCCCTTGCGGTTGTAACGAGCCATGAGAATTCCCCCCGAATTCTTGAGATGCGCACAGGGGGAGGCACAGCGAATGGAGCGTGCCCGAGGTCGGAATCGACGACGGAAACAGTCTGGTGCTCTCGCCATTTGAGCTACGGCGACCCGAAGTCACCGACGGGATTCGAACCCGCAACCGCCAGATCCAGGAAGTACCCGTTGTCTGCGCACCGGGCACACACCATCTGCTGCGCCTCCCGAGATCAGGCCGGCCACGGCATCGGTTTCTTGTCGAGAGAAGGAGCCGTGGCCTTCGCACCGGGAGGTGCGAAGAATGCATGCGTCCAGAGATCAAGGCCGGCGGAACCGACGGATGGTGCTCTGCCACTGAGCTACACCGGCTCGAAAAATGCCGGCGGCGGGAATCGAACCCGCGGCCTCCCCATTATGAGTGGAAGTAGGTCCTGCCTGTCGCACCTGGACAAGAACGACTGTACGGCGGCGCGCATCAGCCATGCCAGGCATTTATTTTGCGAGAGTTCCCCGCGTGCACCAGGACAGGAATCCAGACTCGCGGCTCGACGACCCGACCACCGCCGAAGGCGTCGCCGACGCCGGTGACCTCGGCTACAGCAAGACGCTCAAGCCCCGCCACATCAGCATGATCGCGATCGGCGGCGCGATCGGCACCGGTCTGCTCTACGGCGCGGGCGGCAATCTCGCCAAGGCCGGGCCCGCGCTCGCCATCGCCTATCTCGTGTGCGGGGTGTTCGCCTTCTTCGTCGTGCGGGCGCTGGGCGAACTGGTGGTGCACCGGCCGTCGTCCGGCTCGTTCGTGAGTTACGCACGGGAGTTCCTGGGCGAGCAGGGCGCGTTCGCGGCGGGCTGGATGTACGTGCTGCAGTGGTCGACGGCGGGGATGGCGGACATCACGGCGGCCGCGGTGTACGTGCACTACTGGTCGATGTTCACCTCGGTGCCGCAGTGGGTGCTCGCGGCGATCGCCCTGGGGATCGTCCTCACGGTCAATCTCATCTCGGTGAAGGCGTTCGGCGAGATGGAGTTCTGGTTCGCCATCGTCAAGGTCGCCGCGCTGGTGATCTTCCTGCTGATCGGGATCTACTTCCTCGTCTCGCGCGAGCCGGTCGACGGCCATCCGGCGGGCATCTCCCTGATCGCCGACAACGGCGGCGTGTTCCCGCTGGGCATCTGGCCGGTCGTGCTGATCACCCAGACCGTGATCTTCGCGTACGCGGCCGTGGAGATGGTCGGTGTGACGGCGGGCGAGACCGCCGATCCGGCGACCGTCGTGCCGCGGGCGGTGAACTCGATCATGTGGCGGGTGGCGGTCTTCTACGTCGGCTCGGTCGTGATGCTGACGCTGATGCTGCCCTGGACGTCGTACTCCGCGAGCGAGAGCCCGTTCGTGACGGTGCTGTCGAAGATCGGGGTGCCCTCGGCGGGCGGCATCATGAACCTGGTGGTGCTGACCGCCGCGCTGTCGTCGCTCAACTCCGGGCTCTACACGACCGGCCGCATCCTGCGCTCGATGTCGATGGCGGGCTCGGCGCCGTCCTTCACCGCCCGGATGAGCCGCAGCCATGTCCCGTACGGCGGGATCCTGCTGGTGGCGGTGGTGGCGCTGCTCGGTGTCGCGCTAAACGCGTGGCTGCCCGACAAGGCGTTCGAGATCGTCACCAACATCTCCTCGCTGGGTGTGATCTCCACCTGGTCGATGATCATGATCTGTCATCTGCTGTTCGTGCGGCGCGCGAAGCAGGGGCTGGTGCACCGGCCGGCGTTCCGGCTGTGGGCATCGCCGTGGATCGAGCTGTCGACGGTCGCCTTCCTGCTGGCGGTCGTCGTGATGATGTGGTTCGACACGGACGGCGCGGGCCGGGACACGGTCCTCACCCTGATCCCGATCGCCGCCGCGCTTCTGATCGGCTGGTTCGCGGTGCGCAGGCGGGTCCACCGGATCGCCGCGGAACGCGAGGCGCCGCCGGTGGACCCGCTGAGCTGATCGGCTAGCGCTGCCGCTTCCAGGGGCCGGTGATGGCCAGCATGATGCCGGGCGTCTGGATGTTGGCGAACAGCGTGCGTCCGTCGGGCGAGAAGGTGACGCCGGTGAACTCGCTGTACTCCGGGTCCTCCTCGGTGCCGATGTTCAGCTCGTTGCGCGCGATCGGGTACGTCCGGCCCTTGTCGGTCGCGCCGAACAGGTGCTGGACGCCCTCGCCGTCCTCGGCGATGACCAGACCGCCGTAGGGCGAGACGGTGATGTTGTCCGGGCCGTCGAAGGCGCCGTCCACCGACGGGTCCGGGTTGACGCCGAGCAGCACCTTCAGGGTCAGGGTGCGGCGCTTGGGGTCGTAGAACCAGACCTGGCCGTCGTGCTGGACGGGGCTCTCGGTGCGGGCGAAGGAGGAGACGATGTACGCGCCGCCGTCACCCCACCACATGCCCTCCAGCTTGCGGGCGCGGGTGACCTCGCCGTCCTTGAACTGCTTGCGGGTGGAGACCGTCTTGGCGTCGCGGTCGGGGACCTCGACCCAGTCGACGCCGTAGACCGTGCCGATCTTCGTGGCACGGGAGAGGTCGTCGACGAACCGGCCGCCGGAGTCGAAGCACTTGAACGCCTGGAGGACGCCCGCGTCGTCGGCGAGGGTGCGCAAGCGACCGCGCCCGTGCTTGAAGCCGTGCGGCGGCACCCAGCGGTAGAGCAGGCCGTTGGGGCTCGCGGCGTCCTCGGTGAGCAGCGCCTGACCGTTCTTGGGGTCGATGACGACGGCCTCGTGGGCGTACCGGCCCAGCGCCTTGACCGGCTTGGGCGAGCGGTTGGCGCGGCGGTCGGCGGGGTCGACCTCGAAGACGTAGCCGTGGTCCTTGGTGAAGCCCTTGGAACCGGCCTTGTCCTCGGTCTCCTCGCAGGTCAGCCAGGTGTCCCAGGGGGTGGAGCCGCCCGCGCAGTTGGTGGCGGTGCCGGCGATGCCGACCCACTCGGCGACCTCGCCGCCGCGGCGGACCTCGACGACGGTGCAGCCGCCGGCCGCCCCCGGGTCGTAGACGAGTCCCTCGGTGAGCGGCACCGGGTGCGGCCAGTCGGCGCGGGCGCCGGCCAGCTCGTGGTTGTTGACGAGGAGCGTGGTGCCGCGCGAGCCCTCGAAGGCGGCGGTGCCGTCGTGGTTGGACGGGGTGAACTCGCCGGACTCCAGCGTGGTCTTCCCGCTGTAGGTGATGACCTTGTACGAGAAGTGGGCGGGCAGCGCGAGCAGGCCGGCCGGGTCGGGGATCAGCGGTCCGTAGCCGACGCCGTGCTCGTGCCCGTGCCCGTGGTCGTGATCGTGGTCATGGTCATGGTCGTGACCGTGGTCCGTGGCCGCGAGCGCGTTCGGCGCGGTGGCGAGGGCGCCGACGGAGCCGGCCAGGGCGACTCCGGCACCGGTGGCCGCGGAGCGTCTGGCGAAGTCCCTGCGAGTGAGCGACATGTGGCTGTCTCCCGTTGTGATGGTGTAGCGGGGGGCGGGCCTGTTTCGGCCACACGTTCTCGCTCGCGTATAAACGGCGGTTGAACACCGTCCTAAGCCGAGGGGCCCCCTTTCATGACTTCAGTGAACCTGCCGGAATCCGGACGGCGCGTGCTGGTGAGCGGCGCCTCGCGCGGCCTGGGACGGGCGCTGGCACAGGCGTTCGCGGCGGGCGGCGACCGGGTGGCGGTGCACTACGGCTCCCGGGAGGCCGAGGCCCGCGCCACCCTCGACTCGCTCAGCGGCAGCGGGCATGTGCTCGTCGGCGGCGATCTGTCGGACCCGGCGGGCGCCGCGTCGATCGCCGGGCGGGCGGCCGAGGGCCTGGGCGGCATCGACGTCCTCGTCAACAACGCGGCCGTGAACCTGCCGCACCCGCCCGCCACCACCTCGTACGAGGAGTGGTCGGAGCTGTGGCGGCGCCATGTGGCGGTGAACCTGCTCGGCACCGCGAACCTGAGCCACCTGGCCGCCCGGCGCATGATCGAGCAGGGCACGGGCGGCCGGATCGTCAACGTCGGGTCGCGCGGCGCCTTCAAGGGCGAGCCGGACCACCCGGCGTACGGGGCGACGAAGGCCGCCGTGCACGCGCTCGGACAGTCCCTCGCGGTCGCGCTCGCGCCGTACGGGATCGGGGTGGCGTCGGTGGCTCCCGGGTTCATCGAGACGGAGCGGGTGGCGCACCGGCTGACGGACGAGGTGCGGGCGCAGAGCCCGTTCGGCCGGGTCGCCTCGGCGGAGGAGATCGCCGGGGCCGTGCTGTGGCTGGCGTCGCCCGGGGCGCAGTGGGCCTCGGGAACCGTCCTGGACCTCAACGGCGCCTCCTACCTGCGGACCTGACGGCGCTTGCGCGCAGACTTCGGAAGAATCTTCGTAAAGAAGGTCAACAGGCGCACAGCACCGGTAATCAGAAGATTTAACGCAGAACGCCTTGACCACCCTCCCGGCCGTCACTAGACAGGCCTTACCTGCATCACCGCAGCACCCGCCGAGGGGGTGGCGAGCCGAGTGGACGCACGGCGGGCACGCACCCTCCATGAGAGCCGGCTGATGAGGCTGGCCAATGTCACGGGAGTCGGGATCGGAAGGGACGAGCACTCGGGGGCGGACGTGATCGTCGTCTTCGTCACCCGGAAGGTGCCCCCGGACCGGCTCCCCGCGGACGACGTGGTTCCACCGGAGCTGGACGGCGTGCCGGTGCGCGTGCTCGCGATCGGCGACGTCCGGGCCCAGGACGAGAAGCCCGGCGAGCCGCCCGAAGAGCGCTGACCGGCTCCGGGGAACCCCCGCACAGCAGTGCACGGCACCCATGTGCACGTCAGGGGAAGAGGTGGTCTGGCGTGAGCCAGCCCGAATCGATGCGAGGTACGGCCGGCGCTCAGCTCAGTGACAGCTCCCGCCGCCAGGCACAGAGCGACTTCCTGCGGCACGAGCAGCCGCTGACGAACGTGGTCGGCTACGGCCACGGCGTGAAGTGGGCCGACGGGCAGCCCACCGGTGAACCGGCCGTCCTGGTCCTGGTCACCCAGAAGGTGCCCGAGTCCCTGCTGCCCGAACGGGACGTGATCCCGCGTCTGATGGACGACGGCACCCCCACCGACGTCGTGGCCGTCGGCCAGATCTCCGCCCAGCGGCGGCCGATCCGGCCGGGCGCCGGGGCCCGTCAGCAGGAGATCGCCTACGGGCCCGACGGCGGCGTCGCCCAGCAGCTCGGCGGCATGAGCCGGCCGGTGCTCGAAGAGCTGGGCGGTCTCGCCGCCTTCGAGCCGCAGGTCCTGGTCCGCCGGATGCGCCCCTGCCCGGCCGGCTTCTCGGTCGGCAACGTGGCCATCACCGCGGGCACGCTCGGCAGCGTGGTCTACGACTTCCTGCCGGGCGCCACCGTGGACCCGCCGGGGCCCGGTCTCGGTACTCCGGCCAAGTTCTACGTCCTGTCCAACAACCATGTGCTCGCCGACTCCAACCGGGCGCAGCCGGGCAGCGTCATCCTGCAGCCCGGCACGTTCGACGGCGGCACCGACCCGGCGGACCGGATCGCGTCGCTGTCCCGGTTCATCACCATCCAGTTCGCCCCGCAGACACCGCTCGACCAGCAGAACAACGTGGTCGACTGCGCGCTCGGCGAGATCCGGTTCCAGGACGCCACGCGCGAGCAGTATTTCAGCGGCGCGCCGCGTGCCTGGCGGCGCAAGGCGAATGTCGCGGTCGGCGACCTCGTGAAGAAGACCGGCCGCACGACGAACCTCTCCTTCGGCCGGATCATCGCGGTCGACACGACGATCGACGTCGACTACGGCACCGCGGGCACGGCCCGCTTCAGGGACCAGATCCTCACCACGAGCATGTCGGACGGCGGCGACTCCGGCTCCCTGGTGGCCTCCCTCGACAACGTCGCGGTGGGCCTGCTGTTCGCCGGTTCCCCGCAGGTGACGGTCGTCAACCACATCGAGAACGTCCGCGCGTTGCTGCGCGTCGAGATCGCCGAGCAACTGGCATAGGGGGTGACGTCATGACCACTCAGGCACGCAAGCAGAAGGGCACTTCACGCGCCGAGCACCGCTTCCACAATCCGCAGGGCGTCGAGGTCAAGAACCACGCCGAGGCGTTCGCCGCGCAGGCCGACGTGTCCGCCGAGGCGGTGTCCGTCGACTGCAAACTGGAGCTGAACAACGGCCCGGTGACCTTCACCATCACCGCGAAGATCAACCCGAACACGCATCCCTACGTGGTGACCGGGGGCCGGATCACGTCCGGTACCGGCGGGGCGACCTGGGACATCACGGGCGGCTTCATCGGCGACTCGATCCGCCTCGACGCCAAGCGGGCCGGGCAGGGCTCGTCCGCGAACACGATCACGATCGTCGGGGAGTACCAGAATCCGCCGGCCTACCGGGGCACGTACGGCTTCGACGGGGCGACGTCGTCCTTCAAGCACACCACGCGATATCTCTGCTAGCGGGCACACGAACGGCCCGGGGCTCTCCTGCCCCGCGCCCCTGTCGATGAGATGCCGCACGAAGTGCGCATCTCAGGGGCGCGGGGAACTGCGCGAGAAGCGGCCACCGGGCCGCACCCGACCAACAACTGTGCGAGAAGCCCCACCGGCTGTCAGCCGACCGACACAACCCGAGAGGTAGGCGCCTACTACTGCGCAGCAGACCGCGCCTTGAAGGCAGCCTTCCGCGCCTCCTTGGCGACCTTCTTGTCGGGGTGCAGACGCCCCATGGCCTCCAGCACATCCGGCGTGGCCGGATGTTCGACCCGCCACGCGGCAGCGAAGAACCCGCTGTGCTGCGCGGCAAGCCCCTCCACCAGCGCCTGCAACTCGTCCGAGTTCCCCTCGAGGGAGAGCTGGGCCGCGATGGTGTCGACGGTGAGCCAGAAGACCAGGTCCTCCGACGGCGCGGGCACGTCACCGAACCCGTGCTCGGCGAGCCAGACCCGGGCGAGCCCCCCGAGCTCGGGATCGTCCAGAACCTCCCGCAGTGCCGGCTCGGCCCCGCCCCCGACCAGGGACAGCGCCTGCTGACACCGCAGCCGCCGCAACGGCGCCCCGTCATCGGCCCCGCGCGCCGCCGCCAGCAACTCCCGCGCCGCGCCCAGCGGTTCCCGCCGCGCGACCCACTGCTCGATCTCGGCCTGGGCGGCGGCCTGCGGGAAGGCGGACGTGCTGTCGAGGAGCACATCGGCCCCCTTGTCGACGAGGTCGCCGACGGCAGGCGCGTCCACCCCGGCCTCCAGCATCCGGGCCCGGATCCCGTACAGCCCGAGCGGAGTGAGCCGCACCATCCCGTACCGGGAGACGTCGGAGTCGTCGACCGGCTCGGCGACGGACTCGGCCGCCTCGTCGATGTCCGCCATCAGCGCCTCGTCGACCGGCTGGAACTCCACGAGCCCGACCGGGGCGAGCAGCCGGAACTGGTCGTCGAGCCGCATCATCGCGTCCGACACCTGCTCCAGGATGTCGTCGGTGGGCTCCCCCATGTCGTCGGGGACGATCATCGACGCGGCCAGGGCGGGCAGCGGCACGGGCCCGTCGCCCGCACCGCCCTCGGTGACGGTCAGCAGATACAGATTGCCGAGGACGCCCTCCAGGAACTCGGACTCGGCGTCGGGGTCCCAGTCGAGCTGCGAGAAGTCGATCTCGCCGCCCTCCTCCATGGCACCGACCAGGTCGTCCAGGTCCGGCACGGAGGCGTCGGCGAGCACGCTGTCGAGCGCGCCGAGCCACAGGCCCAGGATGTCGGCGGGACCGCCGGAGGTGAGCACACCCAGCTCCTCGCCGACGGTGACGGTGCCCTCCTCCTCGTCGACGACCTCCACGAGCCCGGTGTCGACGGCGATCCGCCAGGCCTCGCTCGCGAACGCGGCGGCCTCGCCGTCGTCGGCATCGGCGCCGGAGAGTCCCAGTTCGGCAGCGGCGGCGGGCAGCTGCTCCTCGACGAGTTCGCCGCCCGCGCCGACCCGGGTGCCGGGTCCGGCCCAGCGCGCGAGCCGCACCGCGCGCGACAGCAGGGGGCTGGCGAGGGCGTCCCGCGCCAGCTCCGCTTCGGCGGGCAGCCGCACCGGCGGCAGGGGGGAGCTGTCTGACATCGGCTGGTTCTCCTCGGGCCGTACAAGTGTCATGCGTTGCGACCGCTCAGCGTAGACGGATTTGACCCTTTGCCGCCCAGTTCATGTACCCGTCAGGTTCCGCTCGCCTGTGGGACACCCGGAAAACCTTGACAACTCCCCTGCCCAGGAAAGAGATTGACGCGCGTAGACGTAGACAGGCAGTAGTCAGTCGGAAGCACGGAGCGGGACGGACCCCCGTCCCGGTCCGCGCGCGCTCCACCCTCGTCCCGGCGCTCGCCACACGCACGCCCCCGGAGGCATTCCTTGTCGAGCAGATCCGTATCGTCCGTATCGCCCGCGTACTCCGCGCGTACCCGTTCGCGCCTGGCCGCGCTCGCCGTCGCCACCGCGAGCTGCGCGACCTACGCGGTCGTGGTGACGGCCCCCGCGCACGCCGCCACGGTCGCCATCCACGACATCCAGGGCAGCACCCGCACCTCCCCGCTCGCCGGCCAGGCGGTCGCGGACGTCCCCGGTGTGGTGACCGGTGTCCGCACGTACGGCTCGTCCAAGGGCTTCTGGTTCCAGGACCCGAACCCGGACGCCGACCCCGCCACCAGTGAGGGCGTCTTCGTCTTCACCAGCTCCGCCCCGGCCGTCAAGGCCGGTGACGCGGTGACCGTCTCCGGCACGGTCACCGAATACGTGCCGGGCGGCGCCTCGTCCGGAAACCAGTCGCTCACCGAGATATCCAGGGCGACGGTGACGGTCGTCTCGTCCGGCAACGCGATCCCGGTGACGACGATCAGCGCGAAGTCCGTCCCGGACGCCTACACCCCGGCGGGCGA
This sequence comes from Streptomyces sp. NPDC001904, assembly GCF_040297005.1. Classification (NCBI taxonomy): domain Bacteria; kingdom Bacillati; phylum Actinomycetota; class Actinomycetes; order Kitasatosporales; family Streptomycetaceae; genus Streptomyces; species Streptomyces sp. NPDC001904. Next base: position 52,571 of record NZ_JBEOYI010000030.1, read on the forward strand.
CAGCGCCGCGAACGGCTCGGTCAACGGGCTGACGCTCCAGCCGCGGAAGTACGCCCTCGACTACTACGAGTCCCTGGAGGGCCAGAACGTCCGGATCGGCTCGTCGCGGGTGGTGACCGCGTCGGACCCGTACACGGAGCTGTGGGTCACGGTGAAGCCGCACGAGAACGCGACGAAGCGCGGCGGCACCCGCTACGGCTCGTACGAGTCGCAGAACTCGGGCCGCCTCCAGATCCAGTCGCTCGGCGCGAGCGCCGACTTCCCGGTCGCCGACGTCGGCGACGTGCTGACCGGCACCACCGAGGGCCCGCTCGACTTCAACTCCTTCGGCGGATACACGCTCGTGGCACGGGAGTTGGGCAGCCTGAAGAAGTCGGGGCTGACCCGCGAGACGACCCGCGCGCAGAAGTCGGGCGAGCTGGCCGTGGCGACGTACAACGTCGAGAACCTCGACCCGGGCGACGCCACCTTCGAGGAGCACGCCGCCGCCATCGTCGACAACCTGCGCTCGCCCGACATCGTGTCCCTGGAGGAGATCCAGGACAACAACGGCGCGAAGAACGACGGCACCGTCGCCGCCGACCAGACGATGGGCAAGCTGATCGACGCGATCGTCGCGGCGGGCGGCCCGCGCTACGAGTGGCGCTCCATCGACCCGGTGAACAACGCGGACGGCGGCGAGCCGGGCGGCAACATCCGCCAGGTGTTCCTGTTCAACCCGGAGCGGGTGTCCTTCACCGACCGGGCGGGCGGCGACGCGACGACGGCGGTCGGCGTGACCAGCGCCGGCAGGAACAAGGCCGCGCTCACCGCGTCGCCGGGCCGTGTCGACCCGGCGAACACGGCCTGGACGAACAGCCGCAAGCCGCTGGCCGGCGAGTTCACCTTCCGCGGCAGGACGGTCTTCGTCATCGCCAACCACTTCGCGTCGAAGGGCGGCGACCAGGGCCTGACCTCGCAGTACCAGCCGCCGACGCGCAGCTCCGAGACGCAGCGCCACGCGCAGGCGACAGTCGTGAACTCCTTCGTGAAGGACATCCTCAAGGTCCAGCGGAACGCCGACGTGATCACGCTCGGCGACATCAACGACTTCGAGTTCTCGGGGACGGCGAAGCTCCTGGAGGACGGCGGGGCGCTCTGGTCGGCGATCAAGTCGCTGCCGAAGAGCGAGCGCTACACGTACGACTACCAGGGCAACAGCCAGGTCCTCGACCAGATCCTGGTCAGCCCGTCGATCAGGTCGAAGGGCTCCTTCACGTACGACAGCGTGCACATCAACAGCGAGTTCCACGACCAGATCAGCGACCACGACCCGCAGGTGCTGCGCCTGCGTCCGTGATCCGGCCGGCTGGAGCGCCCGGCTCAGCGGAAGACGGCCGTGAGCCAGGCACTCCAGTCGGTGGCGTTGCGGTCGGCGTCGGCGTCCGGCGCGAAGTCGTGGACGGTGATGCCGACCGGGGCGCCCCAGCGGCCGCGGCCGAAGATCCGGTAGAGAGCCGTGTCGGTGCGCAGGCCGACGAACCAGTCGTTGCGGTAGTCGAGAACGGTGTCCAGGGTCGTGCCGTCCGGGCCCTGGACCCGGACCCGCGCGCCCGCCGCGGCGTTCTCGGGCAGGTTCAGCGCGCGGCCCACGGCGGCGAGGGCGTCCACGGTCGCCGAGGTCGCCGGTCCGTCGAGGGTGGCGAAGGCGGCCGTGCGGCCCGGGAAATGCGTGACGTACTGGCGCAGCGTGTGCAGATAGAAGTCGGTGTGCTTGTCGGCGCCGTCGTAGTACTCGTCCCAGTTGTCGACGAAGATGCCGCTGTGCACGTAGCGGACCCAGGAGCGGGTGCCGCCGTCCCTCGGCTCGATCGTGTAGTCGAGCTGGTTGCTCGTCTGGAACGGGGGCAGCGCCTCCGGGTCCTCGGAGCGGACGGTGAGCCGGTGCGGCGGTTCCCACACGGTCAGTACGGAGTTGAAGGGGCCCGCACCGCCCTCCTTGGGCTCGAACTCCATGGGCCACTGCCAGCCGTCGGTGTGCCGGGTGACGGCGTCCCAGACCTGCTCGGGCGAGGCGCCCACCTCGAACTCGCGGGGGATCTCGAACTCTTTCCCGTTCTTCTCCGCGTTCTCAGCGTTCTCCGCGTTCTCCGCGTTCTCGGCGTTCTCAGCGTTCTCGGCCTGTCGCTTCTCGTCAGTCATGGCCTGTCACTCCGTCAATTCCTGGTCACTGGTGGGCAGTCGGGGTTCCTCGTCACGGACCTTCGGGTGCAGGGCGATCACCAGGCGGTGGTCGCGCCCGTCGACGGCGTCGGCCGCGTGGTACTTGCGGATCAGCCCCTCGACGCCCTGCGTCAGCTCCGCCACGAACGCCGCCCGGTCGGCGGCGGACGCGAACCGCACCTCGCCGTCGAGCGCGAACGTCGCCAGCCGCTTGCGGGCCTTCGCGGCACCGGTGAGCAGCGCGCCCATGTCCCGCAGGAGCCGCGCGGCGAGCGCGATCAGCCAGTGCGCGGAGAGCCGGTCGCGGTCCCGGTCCGGGTCGGGCTGCACCGCGCCGAGCGCTCCGGGCGAGATCACGTAGCTGGCGGCGCTGGCCCGCATCAGCCGCTCGGTCACATTGCCCTTGCGCCGCTCGCCGGCCAGCTCGACCAGGCCGTGCTTCTCCAGCGTCTTCAGGTGATAGTTCACCTTCTGCCGCGGCAGGCCGACCTTGGGCGCCAGCATCGCCGCGGACGCGGGCCCCGTGGCGAGCTCGGCCAGCAGCCGGGCCCGTACGGGGTCGAGCGAGACCGCGGCGGCGGCCGGATCCTCGATGACGGTGACGTCGAACATGACCCCACCGTCCCACCGAAAACATTTTTTGTCCAGGCGGAGAATCTGTTCGGATGGCCCGGCACCCTAGGGCGTGTGTCGAAAGTCCCGTCATCCGCCCGGCGGGGCAGGCGCGACTTTCGACACACGCCCTAAGGCCGCGCCTCCGGCCCACCCCCGCCCTGCGCCTCGCCGAGCCGGCCCAGCTGTCCCTGGAACCAGTCGAGGCGGGCCTGCAGCAGGGCCGCCTCGGCGACCAGCTCCGGCATGCCGGAGAGATCACCGTCGGCCTGGGCGCCGGGCGCGGCGATCACCTTCAGCCCCTGGCCCGCGCGCTCGGCGAACGTCGCGAGGGTCCAGCGCGCCCGGCCGCCCACGCAGCCGCCGCACGCCGCTTCGAGGGCCCGCTGGCCGTCGCGCCCCCACCCGGCGTCGGCGAGCACCGACGCGGCGGCACCGCACGGGCACGGCCCCACGGTCATGGTGCGCACCCGCTGCCGCGCGTAGCGGAAACCCCGCTCGAACCGGATGTAGCGGCCTAGCACGGAGACCTCGAGGAGCACCGTCTTGCGGTGCTCGGCGAGCACCAGCAGCCCCTCGGCGACGGCGCGTTCGTGCACACAATGGAAGCCGCAGTCGCAGCGCCGGTGGGGGACGCGGTGCCGCCTCCCGTACACGCACCGCGCCTGGTCGAGCACTCCGTAGGGCGCTGCGGCGCCGAGCGAGACGCCCAGGAAACCGGCGCGCCCACCGTCCGTGTGGAGCACGGGGTGGGCGATCTTGAATCCGGTGGGCGGCTCCCTCGGGCTCTCCTCGGGGAGCCGGAGTCTCATCGGACGGCCGGAACCTCGAGGGGCTCCGGCGCATCGGCCGCACCCGTCAACTGCTGCTGATTCTCGATGACTTCACGGTCCGCGGCGACCTCGACGGCCTCCTGCGGCGCTTCCTCGGCGATCCCGGTGGCGAGTGCCTTGCCCAGCCTCATGCTGCCTCCCCTGAACGGCCTGCGAGCTACGCCTTCATGGTGGCGCATACGGGGCGATTTGGCAGCAGGGCCTCAGACCTCCTCGGTGAGCAGCCCGGCGAGACCCCCGGCGAGCGCCACGACGCCGTCGCGGTCGAGCCCGGGGCGCTCGCGACCGGGGCCGTGCCGCAGCGCCCGGAACACGGTCTGTACTGCGCGGAGTTGGCACCGGCGCCGGACGCGGTCGCGGTCGGGCCCGGCGGCGCCGGTGAAGATGTCCAGGCTGCGCCGAACGGCTTTGTCGAGGTCGTCCTCCGCCAGAAGGAAGAGCAGGTGTGCCTTGATGACCGTACCGGCGTCGTAGGCGGGGTCGCCCGCGCACCCTTTCGGATCGACGGTCACCCCGGGCTCTCCTTCACGGGCGACGGTCCCGGGCGCGAATGCCTCCGGCACTTCGATCATCGGGGAACCCTATGTCGGCGGCGCAGAGCGCGAACTCGTCGGCCACGATCGCCTCGGCCACCTCGACCGCCCGCTCACCGGCGAGCCGCAACCCCGCCTGCGAGTACGGCGGTGGCGTGGGCCGCCTGCGCCGCCACCAGGCGGCACCGGCCGCGTAGATGCCACTCGCGCACATCAGCGCGGGCATGGTCAGGGCAAGAACCACGTCTCGCACCAGAACCCCTTCATGATCTACCGCACGAACTACTGCATGAACTGAGGAACTTCTTCTGTGCAGTTCATCGGATTCCGGCCGATCCCACTGAAGAACATCTTTTGGCCAAAACAAGGGGAGAACCGGCCAAGTCAACATAAAAAACCGCTTCACCCTCCTCCCACTTAAGCAATGCTCCACGTCACCTCGTAGCAGATTTAAGTGGAGCTTCACCGTCGGGCGGCCGAAACTGCACCCATGGACACCACCGCCCCGCGAAGCCCCCGCAGCCCTTTCGGCCGCGCCCTGTGCGCCATGGTCACCCCCTTCACCGACGACGGCGCCCTTGACCTGACCGCCGCGCAGCGACTGGCCGACCGGCTGGTGGCCGGGGGCTGCGAAGGGCTGGTGCTGTCCGGCACCACCGGGGAGTCCCCCACCACGACGGACGCCGAGAAGTCGGACCTGGTGCGCGCGGTGTGCGAGGCCGCCGACGGCCGGGCCACGGTCATCGCGGGCGTCGGCACGTCAGACACCCGGCACACGCTCGCCTTGGCCCGGCAGGCCCAACGAGCAGGCGCGGACGGCCTGTTGGCGGTCACCCCGTACTACAGCAGGCCGCCGCAGGACGCCGTGGAGGCCCACTTCCGCGAACTGGCCGACGCCGTCGACGTACCCGTGATGCTCTACGACATCCCCGGCCGCACCGGCACCCGCATCGAGCCCGGGACCATGATCCGGCTCGCCGCGCATCCGCGGATCGTCGCCGTGAAGGACTGCGCGTACGACCTGCTCGGCACGCAGACGGTCATGGCCGCCACCGACCTGGCGTACTACACGGGCTGCGACGAGTACGTGCTCGCGCTGTACGCGCTGGGCGGCGCCGGGTACGTCTCGACGGTCGCGAACGCCGCGCCCCGCGCCTTCCGCGCGATCGTCGACGCGTACGACGCGGGGGACACCGCCGAGGCGGCCCGCCGCCAGCGGCTGACGGTGCCGCTGACACAAGCGGTGATGAGCGCAGGGCTGCCCGGAACCGTCACCGTGAAGGCCCTCCTGGCCGCACTCGGCCTGCCGGGCGGCGGCCCGGTCCGGGCACCCCTGCGGCCCGCCGGCCAGGAGGTGGCCGACGGGCTGCTCAGGGTGTACGAGGAGTTGGTCAGCGCGTCGTGAACTGGGGGTACCAGCGGCCCGGATAGTCGGCCGACGCCTTGCGGAAGTCGCTGAGCGGGACCGTCTTGTGGCTGTGAAGCGTGACGAGCAACAGCTGATTGCGGAACTCGCCCTTCTTGTCGCACTGCTTGGGATCGCAGCCCCAGGCGATGACCCGGTCGTCGTCCGCCCAGGCCAGCGGCGTCTGCACGGACAGCTGGTCGACGGGGGTCCCGCTCCGGGCGTCGAGCACGGCGCCACCGTCCTGGATCACCAACGTGCCGTTCGGGGAGATGCCCTGGTCCACGTACGGCTGGAAGTGCAGGGCGTTGTCGGGGACCGCCGCTTCCCTGCCCTTCAGGTCGTAGTAGTCACCGCCGCCCATGGCGTCGCTGAACACGAGGTTCCCGGCGTGGCTGAAGGCGAAGTCCTGGCGGGCGTTGCTGTTCGACTCGTCGGCGGGCACCGCGTGCCACTTTCCTCTGCCCTTGTCGGCGTCGAGGACGTAGAAACCGGTCCGGGTCGAGGCCTGCGGTCCCGGCTCGCCGCCGTCGGTCATCTGGGGGCCGGTCGTCCAGTGGTCCGGGTCCTTCTCGTACGTCGTCGCGACGAGCCTGCCGCCGTCGGGCGAGAACGCGACCGCGGCCACCTTGTGGTCGACGGGGATCCACCGCACGACCTCGTCGGTGGCGAGGTCGAGGATCCCGATCCGGTCGGCGGGCAGCTTCCGCTCCAGCACGGCGGCGGTGCGCAGGCCGGGGGCGACGGTCAGCCAGGACCACCGGGTGGTCTTGCGGTAGGTCTTCGTGCTCGGGTCGAGCACGCCGTAGGTGCGGGTCAGTTCGACGTCGCCGCCGTCCAGCTTCACGTGCTTGTACGTCTGGAACGCGGCCAGTGCCGACCGCCCCGCCGCGATCGCGTCGCGCGGCGGCGACTGGTCGGTGTGCGCGATGACGTCCTCGGTGTCGAGCACGCCCGCGGTCCGGTCCTCGTCCTCCAGGGCCCGCGGCACCAGCACGGCCGCGGCCACCACGGCGGTCACCGCGAGCACCGCCGTCACGGCGGTACGCCCCCGGCGGCGGCGCCGGGCCACGAGCACCCGGTCGGCCAGGTCGGGCGCGGCGGGGCCGGTGGCGGCGGCCTGCTCGCGCAAGGTGTCCTTCAGTACCTCTTCGACATTCACGGGCGCACCTCCACGGGCGCGTAGTCACGGGACGGCGAGGGTCCGGCGGTGCCGGGCCCCAGCTCCGGCACGAGGCCGCGCAGCTTGGCCAGGGACCGGTGGGTGGTGGAGCGGACGGTGCCGACGGAACAGCCCAGGAGACGGGCCACGTCCGCCTCGGGCAGGTCCTCGAAGTAACGCAGGACGAGAACGCTGCGCTGGCGGGCGGTGAGCCGGCCCAGGGCCTCGGCCACGACGACGCGCAGCTCAGCGGACGAGGTACTCCCCTCGCCGCCGGCGCTGTCCGGCACCTCCCCGTAACTCACTTCCCTCTTGGGCCATTTGAGCCGCCACCGGCCGATCTGCTGCCGGTACAGGACCTGCCGCACATACGCCTCGGGATCCTCGACCCGGTTCCACCGCCCCGCGACCTTGATCAGCGCGTTCTGCAACAGATCCTCGCCCGCGTGCCGGTCGCCGCCGCTGAGCAGCACGGCCGTCTTCAGCAGCGCCGACGACCGACCGGCCACGAACTCCCGGAAACTCTCCGCGCCCTGATCGTGCACGGCATCCATCGTCACCTTCCCTCTCCCCCACCACCGACGTGGTGCTCCTGACCTTGGTGACGCCTGTGAAGGCCCCCTGCTATGCCACCCCGCCGAAAATCTTTCCCCGCCCACGACATGGGCGGATCAGTTGCGGCTGCTCTGACGGCGCAGCAGGTCAGGCACGTAGCCCTCACCCTGGACCGCCTCCGGGCCGTCGTCTGTCACGCCCTCCCCCGGGCTACGCGATCCACCGCGCCCCGGGTCCGAGCCTCGCTCGACGGAACCAGGTGCGCGTACGTCCGGGCGTGGAGGCAGGATCGTAGTGGCGGGGTACTCGCTCCTGGCCTTGATCCTCTCGCCCGCGTCGAGGAAGAGACGCGATGCCGTGACATCGGGCCCGTTCAGGGTCTTCCAGGGCCAGGTCACCTGCACTGGCGGATGACGGCTTCGTCCCAGGCGGGGCGGGGATCGGCGAGTCAGCCGCAGACGCCACACCGACCCGGGTCGCGTCATGACGTACGACGATGGCGACGTTCGCCGGCAGTTCTCGATCTGCTTCACGGCCCGCGTTCTCGGCGGCGAGCCCCGAACGAGCAGCGAGAGCAAGGAGGTCGAGCTGACCATCCGCCCGTCCATGCGGATGCGGATCGAGCACGGCCTGTCCAACCGCTCCGAGCCCCTACATCGGGTGACTGGGCGGCAATGGGCGGCGAGTCCTCTCGGAAGGCCAGGTGCTTTTGACCTGAGCGAACAGGTTCCTTCCCACCGTTGTGACGCCAGATCTCGCGCGAACACGCGTACTCGGCCGGCCAAGTGAAACGCTCAGTGGCCAACTGGAACACTCAGTCACATCTAGGGCTCGCGGCCTGTTCGGGGCACTGCTGCTACAGCTCGAACTGAGGTTCAGCACGCGGACCGACACCGGACGTTGACGCGAACATCTCTATGAAGCCCGAGGCCGGGCCATCCTGTTGTGCCGGATTTCGTTTCAGCCGAGGTAGTGCTGGTCCAGGCTCTTCGGCGCGATGGCGGGATGGGCGAGGACACGGGGCCGGGGAGAGGTGTGGCAGGGAGGAGCGCCAGCGTCGGGAACGAGCTCACGGACAGCGGGAGCGTCCGTCATCAGCGTCGGGCTGAAGGAGACGTGGCACTTCCGTGCCTCGGTTTCGAGGTGGTAGGCCACGCCCTCGTGGACGACGTTCTCCGGCCGTGTGGCGAGGTAGACGAATACGGGGTCGATCTCGCGCAGCAGCGACTTGGGTACCCGCGCGGGCAGGGTGAGCCTGTAATACCGCGGCCGCTTCGCCAGCCGGTGCCTTTCCAGCCAGGAGCGGCCGAACGGCCGGAGGCTGGTGAACATGGCAAAGCTCCACTCGAGTTTGACCCCGGTCACGACCAGCAGAAAGTTCACCACGAACGCGAGGACGAACAGCCAGTGCGTGAGCTGACTTCGCTGAGGGGCAGGTACCGCGGCACCTCGGGAAAGCGACAACGCGACGGCGCCCATCGCACCGTAGACAGCACCCTCCCAATAGTCCTTGGCCAGCCAGCGGCCGGAGCGGGGGCCGGCAGCGGACCTCCCCAGGAGCAGCGCCACCACTCCCACGAGGAGCGCAGCGCACCCGACGGACCCCAGGTCGCCGGAGACCTCGATGCGGTCGGACGAGGAGAACATGGTCACCCACAAGGCCATGGCGACCACGGAGAAGGGGAAGTTCCCCGACACTCCGAAAGCCAGATGCATCAGGATCGCGAGCCAAAGGCTCCAGCGGTCGCCGCCGGGGACCAACAGCAGTGCACCGACAGCGAACTCGAAGAGGACCACCGTGAACGGTACGGTCCTCAGGATCCTGGGGCGCAGCGGCCAGCCGAGCAGCCCGAGGTAGTGAGCGGTGACTACCCGGCTCGCACTTCGCTCTGTGAGCAGGTGTTCGTCATTGACCTTCAGCAGCGCCGCGGTCAGATAGACGCCCGCGAGCAGGTCGTGCGCGACCACTGCGTGCAGATCGGGAGAAGTGCACGAAATGGCAGCTATCGCCACCGTTCCGAGCCATGAATGATTCGACAGACGTCGGTTGGTCGCGAGTACCCAGCATGCGACGAGGGCGAACGGGATGAAGCGGGTTCCCGGGGAATGCATGGTCAAGGCCGTCAGGACGGCCAGGGGCAGAGCCGCAGATTGGCCGAAAATGGCCGCCATGCGCGGGAGTCTGATCGCGAAGATTGGCGCGTAGTGATGCCCGACGCCCGAGAGTCCGTATTCCCAGTACCTATTGATCTGATGGAATAGGAGGCTCGCCGCGAGGAGCGCGACAGGCGTGACCTGGAAATGCATGCCGCCCCCAGCGGTCGATGAGCATGCAGAAGTTAAGGAAATGCCGGATGCCAGTCGCATTCAGGTCCCCGTAAGGGCCCGCATGCGTCGAAGCGATTCTGCGGCCAACGCGTCCTTCAAGATCCTGCACGCACCTCAGGGGACCGTCAAGGGGGAGCGGCATCATCGGCGGCCTGCCGTGTCGGCCACTCAGCGCCCATCGCCAACAGTTGACGATGCTGCAGCTCTGACCAGGTGCTTTGTGGTGGGCGCAGCCGTATTCGCGATGTCAGGTTCACCACGGGAAGGCAAACTGCAACCCAAGGGATTCTGTTGCGGCGGCCACGGTATTCCAATGGAGACAAAAGATTGACAATGCGCCGGTCTTTTATGCTGGCGCACGTTAGAACGCGCGTACTGGGCCTATGGGTGAGATGCAATGCGGAGAGATCTTCTAGACGAGGAACAAGGATTCATGTAGCTTGCAGTCGGCGCCAAGACGGTGCTGATATTTCCCTCTGTTAGCGAAGGGAGAACAACATGGCCGAGGTCATGGCAGACATCAGCGAGGTCGAAGAGCTCACCGGTGAGGACTTCGAGGGCCTGTTCGCCGGCACCCCGCTCGTCATCACGGACAGCGAAGTCAAGGACTGACGCCAGAACCATCAGGTTCTAGCGGCTGGACTGACTGTGTAGTCCTGTTCGTGCACGCTGAAACGGGGGAAGGGCATGACGGTTCATGTGTTCGTCGGGCCGTCGTGCCCTGAACCTCTCGTACTCAAGAATTACCCAGAATTCTCTGTGCACGGCCCTGTCAAACATGGAGATCTCTTCTCGCCGGAGATCTCCTCGGGAGACGTGGTCGTTGTCGTGGACGGGCTTTACCATCATCGTCTGGCGCTGCGGCACAAAGAAATCCTCGACGCCCTGTCGCGCAGCACCACGGTCATTGGGGCGTCCAGCATCGGTGCGCTCCGCGCGGCGGAACTCCACCCGTTCGGCATGATCGGCGTCGGCCGGGTCTACGACTGGTACCGCGGCGGGGTCTTCGACGGAGACGACGCCGTGAGTGTGGCTCACGGCGAAACAGGTCCGTTGGCCGGTATCAACATCCCGCTGGTGAATCTCCACAGCGCCATCTTGGCCGCACTGGGCGCCGGTGTCCTCCGAAGAGACGAGGGGCAGCGCCTGAAGGCGCGTTGGGAGCAGGAGTACTACCCGCTGCGCACCTCGGAGCGGGTTCTTCTTCTGGCCGACGAGGTAGGTGCGAGCGCGTTCGCCGACTGGTATCGCGAACGGGTTCGCCATGCACCTGACGCGTTCGACCAGAAACAGGCTGATGCGCTGGAGGCCTTCGCCCTCGCCGACCGACTCCATGCACTGCCCCTCGCGAAGCGTCCCGACGCCGGACGCACTGGCCAGGACTGGCGTACCGAATTCCACCGGCGCTGGCGCAACAGGTTCGCGACGGCTCCCGGCCTACAACACCGGCTCGCATATCAGCAGATCTTCAATGCTGGTTTCCCCGATGTCTGGTGGGACTACCTCGACAACTCCTCCAGTTCGACACTTCCCGGAGCTTCAGACGGATTCCGAGGGCGGGTGCGTCAACAACTGGGGTCCGAGGCCGCGCAATGGCTCGAAGAGCCCGAGAAACGAGCCCGGATCACCGCACTGGTCTGTCCTTTGCCCGACCTGGCGGACCCTCGGGAGGCGGACCTGTTGCTGAGACATGAGACGGCACAGGACAGGGCCCGAGCTGCCGACTGGCTGGAGCAGAACCGACAGCACCTGAACTCCCATCCCGGACGCAGCCTCAGCCAGATCGGGGGCGCTGTGTGTGCCAAGCTGCTCGCGCGCATCTGGGACCTTCGCCCGGGTGACGATCTGGCGGCGGAGTGCGGCAGACGAGGCTTTCCCTCGCTGCGCCAAGCGGCCAATGCGATACGCCCCTTCGCCATCGGATACCTGTCACACGTCCAACGGACTCGGCAGGGCGGAGGGTTCGGACATGCCTAAGGTCAGACTGCCCGGCACCCACCGCGCGGTGGCACCCGAAACCACCTGGTCGCGCATTGAGGGCCGGTTGTCCCAGTACGGGATCACCCGGGTCGCCGAGGTCACCCGGCTGGACAACATAGGTGTCCCCGTGTTCCTGGCGGTCCGACCCGAGTCGCAGACCCTTGCCGTATCACAGGGCAAGGGTGTCACACCGCTTCTGGCGAAGCTCTCGGCAGTCATGGAGTCCATCGAACTCCGGTATGCCGAAAGCCCGGCGCACGACGTCTTCACCGCGACGGCCGAGAGCCTCGACCTTCCCTATGCGCTGGCGGATCTGAATCTCCGTGTCGCTGGGGACTGGATCCAGCAACTCGAACTTCCGTGGCTGTGGGCAAGCTCGCTGGCGGACGGCATGCGTGTGCCCGTGCCGTTCGACCTGGTCCGGCTGTCCTACAGCGGTGACCACTTCTGGCGACCTCGCCTCTTCGAGTCGAGCAGCACAGGGCTCGCCTCAGGCAATACCTTCGCTGAAGCATGTCTCCACGGCTTGTACGAGGCAGTCGAGCGCGACGTGTTGGCTGCCCACCCCTCCCGCACCGCCCCCGGGCGGTGGCCGGTGAACCCTGCGACCATCGGCGACGAGCACACCCAGTCCCTCTGCCGTCGCCTCACCGACGCGGGGGTCGAGTTCGAGATCGCGTGCATCCCCAACCGGTTCGGCATCCCGACATTCGCCGCGTTCGTCTGGTCCCCCCTCTTCCCCATTGTCTGCGCCGGCTCGGGCAGTCACATGGACGCGGATGTGGCTCTGTCCCGGGCGCTGACCGAAGCCGTGCAGAGCCGGTTGACGGAGATCAGCGCGACCCGTGACGACATCCCGTCGGATCAGGACACCGTCAGGGACGCCAGCACAGACCCGGGCTTCCGCCCTCACGACGCGGGGATGAGCGTCGAAAGCGCCCTTCGCGGTCACGGGGGTCGCTACGAAGACATGGACGAAGAGCTGATCTCCGTCACGAAGAGGCTGGTGGAGGTCGTTGGCCATGCCCCTCTCGCAGTGCGGCTGTCCGAACCGTCCGAGCCCTTCAGCGTCGCACGCGTCATCTGCCCCGGGCTCTCCTACGCAGAAGGACGCACGCTCTCGACATGACTTCCAGCGTTCATGCAGTCCCGAACCAAGGACCAGTAGGCGAGGTTTCGAGTGAATAGCCAACGGGGCAGTTTCCAGCACTCCGAGGGATACCTCCTCGAGTACGAAGTGACGGAGCCTGAATCCGTCTCCAGCCCCTACTTGCATGTTCTCTTCCACGGCTTCAGCCGCATCGAGAAGCACGTGCCGCCGGTCTTCGCACGAAAGCAGTGGAGGGGATCGGACCAGGCGGTGTGTCTCTCCTTCTCCGACCCCATCCACAGATTCAGCCAGGATTCGTGCTGCGGCTGGTTCCTCCTGGGCGAGGCCGAGTTCGCGCCGAGAATGTACGCGCTGCGTACTGCCCTGATGGAGCGTCATGGACTCAGGGGAACGGTATGGCACGGGCTGTCCTCCGGCGGATACACCGCACTCAAGCATTGCATGAGGGCGGGAGGCGACGATCTCGCGTTCGTCGTCTCGCCGCACAACGAACCGACCGTACTGCCCCAGTGGGAACGGGAGGCCGCGCCGTTCGCCGGCCTCCCGGGCATGGCGGCACCCGAGGCCATGACCAACATCATCAAGGGCTGGGACGCACCTGGCAGCGGCCGATACCTGCATGCACTGATATCGGAGAAGGATTCCTATTTCGCTCTGGAGCACCTGCGCCCCATCATGCGCAGTTTCACGGGCCGCGGCAGTGCTCGGGCCGTCATGCTCCGGGACGGCCGAGGCCACGGATTCATCAAGGACGCCGACTACGACTCCCAGCTGGAGGAAGCCATCCGCGGCTGGGAGATCCACCGGTCCCGCCGCTCCCCCGCGGAGACGAGCACCTCCGCATGAAGACAGCACAGGATCAGGCCGAGGAGTACGCAGTGTCCGACGTGACGGTCATCCTCTCGACCCCGCTCGCCAGGTTCGCCGACGGCGAGACCAAGTTCAGCGTGCCCGCCGGCACCTTCCACGAGGTGATCGCGGAGGTGTACGAACGCCATCCGGCGCTGCGCGTGCGCGTGGCGGACAGCGCTGGTGCGCTGCTCCCCTTCGTGAGCGTCTATGTCGGAGAGGACAACATTCGCGATCTTGGTTCGTCCGACGTCGAGGTGGCGCCGAGCAGCACCGTGATGATCATGTCGGCGGTGGCCGGTGGCTAGCGTGGAACCGCTGCGGACGATCCGAGCGGCGACGGCCGCCGATGCGGCAGCCATTCGTGAGCTCTACGGAGCCGGTGGTATCGACGAGTTCAGCGATCGGCTCACCGATCGCGACGCGGCGCCCGGCACCACACATTACGTCGCCGAATCCGATCACCAGGTCGTGGCGGCGTTCGCCCTCACATCACTTGGCCGACTCCGGCCGGGGGGCAGCTCCCGGCTGATGCTTCACGAAATCAAGCTCCGGCCGAACTCCCGGGGTTCCGGGGTCGTCGAGGACATTTTCGGCTGGCTGGCGACAACACTCGCTGTGGGTACCGAGACCGAGCTGCTGGCCCTGGCCCCGCTGGGACAACGCCCCTCCAGCTTCGATCGGTTCGGTCTCTCCGAGTCGCACCAGGCCTTCAAGTGGTCGATTCGGGAAGGAGGCGCACGGACATGACGGAATCCACGGCATCCGTACGGGGCGCCGAGTTCACCGACTGGCTGTCCAGTCTGCGAGGCTGGGCTGGCAAGAGCGCGGACCAGGCCACCGCATGGAGTGAAGGCGCTGCTCAGGGACTGCTGTCCCTGGCCGTTCCCGAATCCGCAGGCGGCGCCGGCGCCGGCTATGAGGCTGCCTGTCTCGCCCTGGAGGCGGTCGCCGAGGAGAGCGGCCTGAGCGGCCTGGTCTTCTCCATGGCCGCCCAGATGTGGGCGTGCCAGGATCCGATACTCGAATTCGGTAGCCCTGCGCAGCACGCCAGATATCTGACGCCGCTCCTGACAGGAACGGCGGTCGGCGCCTTCGCGGCAACCGAGTACGACTCGGGTTCGGATCTGCTCTCCTTGAAGACCAGAGCCGAGCAGGGTGGCGACGGCCGGTGGCAGCTGAACGGCTCCAAGACCTTCATCACCAACGGCCCGATCGCCGACGTTTTCCTGATCCTCGCCCGTACCGCTGAGGGCAGCGCCCTGTCCGGACTCACGGCCTTCCTTGTCCCCCGGGACACTCCGGGCCTACAGGTCGGCACAGTGATCGGCAAGACTGGTCTGGAGGGTGCGGAACTCGGTTCCTTGCTCCTCGACAACTGCGCCGTCGAGAACGCGGACCTGCTGGGCGGCGTCGGCAGTGGATTTGCCGTGCTGATGCACGCGATGCGGTACGAGCGGGCCTTCATCCTCGCTCCTGTGTTGGGCCTCATGGCCAGGGCGCTGCGCCAGGCGCTCGATCACACCCGTGTCCGCAGCCAGTTCGGGCAGCCCCTCAGCTCGTACGACACGATCCGGCAGCGCCTGGTGCGGATGCACCTGAGTCTGACCAGCGCACGGGAGCTGCTGTACACCACGGCACGGGCCGCCGATGTCGACTCCCTCGACCACGCCCGGTCATCCCTGACGAAACTGCACGTCAGCACCGAGTTCAACCGGTTCTGCCAGGAACTTCCCGATCTCTACGGCGGCTATGCGCTGCTGCCAGAAACGGGTGCGCTCGCGCTGATGGCCGACGCGGTGGCCAGCCGGTACTACTCCGGAACATCCGACATGCAGATGAAGATCATTGCTGAAGGGCTGGGCTTGTGATGACCGAAGACTCCGTGCTCCAGGCGGTTGTCGCCGCAGTCCGGGAGACGGTGCCGGAAGCCGAGATATCCGACCACACCCCACTCATCGCCCGCCGGATCGTCGACTCCCTGTCCTTGCTGAGCCTGGTCGCGCTGTTGGAGAAGGAGTTCTCCGTCACCATCCGGGACTCGGAGATTCTTCCCGCGAACTTCGAGACCCCACTCGCAATCTGCGATTTCCTGAAGGCCAAGGGCTGCTGATGGCCTCCGGACGTTCTCTCGCGGACGATCTGCGGACCACCGCAGCACACCACGGCGACCGCACCGCCGTCATCGACGGGGCGACCACACTCACCTACGCCGAGCTGGACGGCATGGCGGAACGAGTCGCCCAAGCGCTCCGGTCTCTGGGCGTCGGTCCCGGAGACTGTGTCGTCTGGCACGGATCGAAGTCCTGTCTCGCCGTGGCAGCCGTCCACGGCATCCTCCGCTCGGAGGCCGGCTACGTGCCGGTCGATCCCGACGGGCCGATCACCCGCGCCGGTCTCATAGCCGGGCGCAGCCGCCCCCGGGTACTGCTCGCCGACACCGACGCCCGCGACCAGTGGCTCGCCATCGCCTCCGAGCTCTCCTGGCGACCGCTGCTCGACGGCTCCGACGCGGCCGCCGGCCTGTGGTGCGCGATTCCCAAAGACCCACCGCGTGAACCTCTGGCGGACCTCGCGTACGTCCTCCACACCTCTGGCAGCACCGGTCTCCCCAAGGGAGTCGTGCACACCCACGCCAGTGCCTCGGCGTTCGTCGACTGGGCGGTTCGGGAACTCGGACTCACCCAGGACGACGTCATCATCAACTCCGCGCCGCTCCACTTCGACCCCACCACGCTCCACCTTTTCGGAGCTGCCCGAGTCGGCGCTGCCGTCGCCCTGATGCCTGCCGCGGCGGGCCCCTTCCCTGCTGCCTACGTGGACTTCTGCCGTCAGGTCGGCGGCACTGTCTGGTACGCCGTCACCTCGACGCTGGCCTGGCTGACACGACGGGGCAAGGACCATCTGCCGGGACTCAAGTCGCTGCGAGCGGCAGTGGTGGGGGGCGAGGTCCTCCAACCAGGCGATGTGAACACGTTGCTCGCGGCCCTCCCCGGCGTTCGGCTGCTCAACGTGTACGGACCGACCGAGAGCAACGTCTGCACGTTCCACGAGATCGACGGTCCGCAGCCCGCCGACGCGGAGATCCCCATAGGACGGGCGCTGCCCGGAGCCGAGATCGCCGTGGTGGACGAGAACCTCGCGCCGGTGGAACCCGGCAGACCCGGACAACTGCTGGTCCGCGGATCCATGCTGATGGAGGGATACCTCGACCCCGAGCAGACCGCTCGGTCCTTCGTCCGCACGGCCGACCAACGACCGTGGTACGCCACCGGGGATCTGGTTCAGGAGAACGCGGCGGGCGAGCTCCAGTTCATCGGACGCGAGGACTCCCAGGTCAAGTCGCGCGGCTTCCGGGTCGAGCTCGGCGAGATCGAGCGGCAGCTCCAGGGGATCGGCAGCGTCCATGAATGCGTTGCCGTGGCCGTGCCTGACGCAGTCTTCTCCAACCTGATCACCGCCTTCGTGACCGCCGACCTCATCGACGAGGTCAAGGCGCTGCCGGATCTGCTGCGCTCCCGGCTGCCGCACTACATGATCCCGCAACGCATCGTCCTGGTCGCGGACCAGCTCCCCAAGAACTCCAACGGCAAGGTCGACCGGAAGGCACTGGCGGAGCTGGCTGCACAGCCGGCACTGGGCGAAACCCCCGGCCTGCTCGTCATCCGCTGACATAAGGAAGATCTGTGACGCTTCCCTTCGCCCCCACGGACGACGACACCACTGAGGTCCTCAAGGTTCCGGACTTCCGGCGGCTGTGGGCCGCCAACGGCTTCCGCTACGCCGCCTCCGAGGTTGCCGGGTTCGCGCTGCCGATCACTGCCCTCCTTCTGCTGCAGGCCCCCCCGCTGGCGATGAGCCTCATCTTCGCCTGCAGCCGGGCCGGATTCCTGACGATTGGGCTTCCGGCCGGCGTCTGGATCGACCGATGGCGGAAGAAGCCCGTGCTGATCTGGGCCGACGTCGTCTACACGGTCGCTTTCGGCAGCGTCCCCGTCGCCTACTTCCTGAATGTTCTCACCGTGGCGCAACTGGTCGTGGTGGCGCTGGCAGTCAGCCTCGCCGGTGTCTTCTTCGACGTGGCACACAGCAGTGTGCTGCCGTACGTACTGCCCAGGCGGCGGGTGGCCGACGGCAACGCACGACTGCAGACCTCCGAGACCACGATCCAGGCGATCTCTCCCAGTGTCGCCGGTGTCCTGACGCAGAGCATCGCCGCTCCCGTCCTCTACTGCTTCGCTGCGCTCTTCCATCTGACTTCGGTCCTGATGCTGTGCCGCATCCATCCGCAAGGAGACGACACCAGGGCGGAATCCAGAACCGAGAAGAGGTTCCGCCGCGAGATCACGGACGGCGTACGAGTCCTCCTGCGGCAGCCCCTCCTGCGCCTGCTGCTCAATCAGGCCGCTCTGAACAACATCGGCGCGGGAGTCCTCCTGGCGATGCTGCCCGTCTTCCTCCTCGACGAGATCGGCATCTCACCCTGGATGTTCGGCCTGCTGTCAACGCTCGGCGCTCTGGCCGGGCTCGCCACCTCGCTGGTGGCTCCCAGGCTGCGCCGTCGCTTCGGCGAGATCCGGATGACGTTGGCCTTCTCCGCTCTGGCTCCGTTCGCCGTCGTGGCGGCACCGGTCGGCGGAATCTTCCGAAGTGCCGCGGTGCCGTTGGTCGCTCTTGCGGAGATCCTCATCGGCATCGCCATCGTGGGCCGCTCGGTATCCACAGCGGGGTTGCGCGCCCGGGTGACGCCCAACGAGTACATGGGCCGGGTCACTGCGGCGTACAGCGTCGTCGTACAGGGCGCCACCCCCCTGGGGGCTCTCGTGGGCGGGGCGATCGCCAGCCACTGGTCCACCAGTGCCGCCTTGTGGACGGGAGCGGTGGCCATGGCTACCCCGCTGGTCCTGTTGTTGCTCTCTCCTCTTCGCCGGTTCCGCACACTCCCCGCCGAATGGGAGGTCTGAATCCCGGCTCCCACAAGCCTCCTCGCAAGTAGAAGCATCACGTTTACCTGGAGACGCACATGTCCGTACTGGAGCAGGCCGCTGCTGAATACGAAGAGCACGGCTTCGCCATCATTCGCAATGTGATCCCTGAGGGCCTGCTCGACGAGGCACGAGCCCACGTCGCATGGCTCACCGCCAAATATCCTGAGCTGCGCCCCGAGCACTTCCACCATCCTCTGATCCGCAATGACGCATTCTGGGTCCGCCTCATATCGGACCCGCGGCTCGTCGACGTCGCCGAGTACTTCCTCGGCCCCGACCTCGCCTGCTTCACGGCCCACTACATCTGCAAACCGCCGTACGACGGCCAGCCGGTGCTCTGGCACCAGGACGGCGCCTACTGGAAACTAGCGCCGATGAACGCCCTGACGGTATGGCTGGCCGTCGACGAGAGCACCACCGAGAACGGCTGCCTGCGCATGATCCCCGGTAGCCACAGGCTGCCTCTGTACGAACCGAATCTGCGTACGGATCGCCCTAACATGCTCTTCTCGGAGGCCGACGCTGGGCTGGTGCGGGACTGGGCCGCCGAACGGGGCGTGGTCGACATCGAACTGAACCCCGGAGACGTCTCGATCCACCACCCGCACCTGCTGCACTGCTCGGAGGCGAACACCTCCCCGAAGCGACGCTGTGGGCTCGACATCGGGTACATCGACACCGCCACCCGTATCGAGAGCCAGGGGCTCTACCTGGACCCCGTACTGGTGCGCGGTGCACCCGTCGAAGGTGTGAACAACTATCGGTCCTTGCCGCGCTACGTGCCCGGCGAGACCATTCCGTTCGTCGGCCACGAGGCCTGGAACAGCCGGCCTGACGTCACCGCGGAGGGCATCCCTGCCGGTGAGGCTCCACTCGCCACGACGGAGCGCATGATCGAGCGCCTGCAGGAAGGCACGGTGGCCCGGTAGGCCGCCCGGGCGCCGATCCCCGGTGCTCCAGCCGTACTTCCACCGCGCCGCGGGCGTGGTGACCGTTGGACGGCGGCATCGCTGTACCTGGTACGCGTGCATGAACATACGATTCCCCGCGGATGCGCGAGCGAGCCCGGACCCATGCGGCCTGGGCTCGCGAGCTGCTCGGAGTCTTGCTGCTACAGCTCGAACTCGAAGTTCAGCACGTCGTTGATCTGCACCTCCTGGAGGGTGCCGGGCGGCGTGCTGCCCTGCGCGCCCTGCTCGTCCACGCTGGCGAAGAGAGCCCCACTCGAATCGCGAGTGGAGCTCTCCACTGTCGACCAAATGACTGTCAATCCCCGCCGCTCCGCATTAGAGAGCCAGCGGGAGCTTAACAAATCCAGGCGTTATTGATCTAGGGGCAGCCTAGGCCACAGCATGGGCTGTCGCCATGTGGGCAGTATTGTCTCCCCAGTATTCGTAGATGACGATATTGACGGGCGACTCCTCGTAGAACCAATTGCCCTGCAGGGTCGCACAGTGCCCGTCATTGGAGGGGTCCGACTGGAATACCCAGGTTGTGCCGTCGGGGCTCTTTCCGCTGATCTCGGCCCGGATTCCACGACCGTCAGATGTATTGTCGCAGACGGTCATCTTCTCTATTCCAGGGTATCCATTGAGGTCGGCGTCGAAGAAGACGTTGCCGCTCTGGTTGCTGGTATAGATCCACCCCGAGTTCTGTGACGCCTGCGCCTGGGTGGCCAGACCCAACGTCGAGAGCGTCAAGGCTCCAACCACAATCGAGGCTCTTTGTATTCTTCGCACGTTTCCCCCACATTCGCGCTTGACTTTCTGCCAAATTTATCGGCGAATCCATCTAAGTGCGAAAGATTGAAACACGCAAGCGGTTTCTAGAAAATACCGAATTGGGGTGGAATGACCGCTCGGTTTCATATCAAAATGCCCCGGGTGGGCTTTTCGGGGAACCTCGATCGATCTCGGGGTTGATCAGTTCGCCGAGCTCTGCGCGCCCGGGCGTCCAGGACCCGTTCGTCGAGACGACAGATATCGCTGGCGCGCGAATTACCCGAGGTATCCCTGGGCCAAAGGCACTGTCAAAACAAGCAAGCGCCCTCCCGGGCCGTCCTGGGGCCGTGGAAGGGCGCTCGTTGGTGACCAGCGCTGACAACTGGCGGCGGCTGCGCCGCAGTTCAGAGCGATGATCGATAAGACGGCCGCAGATCACGGCCGCGCATGATCAGTTGTGGCTGTGCAGCACCTCGTTGAGCCCGCCCCACACCGCATTGTTCGGCCGCGCCTCGACCGTGCCGGTGACCGAGTTGCGGCGGAAGAGGATGTTCGAGGCGCCGGAGAGGTCGCGGGCCTTGACGATCTCGCCGTCGGGCATCGTGACGCGGGTGCCCGCGGTGACGTAGAGGCCGGCCTCGACGACGCACTCGTCGCCGAGCGCGATGCCCACGCCCGCCTCGGCGCCGACGAGGCAGCGCTCGCCGATGACGATGCGGACGTTGCCGCCGCCGGACAGGGTGCCCATCGTGGAGGCGCCGCCGCCGATGTCCGAGCCGTCGCCGACGACGACGCCCGCGGAGATGCGGCCCTCGACCATCGACGTGCCGAGCGTGCCGGCGTTGAAGTTCACGAAGCCCTCGTGCATGACCGTGGTGCCCTCGGCGAGGTGCGCGCCGAGGCGGACGCGGTCGGCGTCGGCGATGCGCACGCCCTTGGGGGCGACGTAGTCGGTCATGCGCGGGAACTTGTCGATCGAGGTGACCTGGAGGTGCAGACCCTCGGCGCGGGCGTTCAGGCGGACCTTCTCGACGTCGTCGACGGCGACCGGGCCGAGCGAGGTCCAGGCGACGTTGGCGAGGAGGCCGAAGAGGCCGTCCAGGTTCTGGCCGTGCGGCTTGACCAGGCGGTGGCTGAGCAGGTGCAGGCGCAGGTACGCGTCGTGCGCGTCCAGCGGCTTGTCGTCGAGGGAGCCGATGACCGTACGGACGGCCACGACCTCGACACCGCGGCGGGCGTCGGGGCCGATCGCCTTCGCGGCACCCTCGCCGAGCAGCTCGACGGCCTTGTCGGCGGAGAGCTTCTCGGTACCGGCCGGGCCGGGCTCGGCCGTCAGGGACGGCGCGGGGAACCAGGTGTCGAGAACGGTGCCGTCGGCGGTGACGGTGGCGAGGCCGGCGGCGACGGCGCCGGTGGAGCGGGGAGCAAGGGTCGTGTCGGTCATGGGCCCAACTTAATCGGCGGGCCCCTGTTCGAGCGAACCCGCGGGGGCGGCGTCTCAGGTGCCGGGCGCCGCCCCCGGGGTCACGGCCGGTCCCCCTTGTGGTCGACGACGGCCGTGTCCAGGAACGCGGTCTGGAACATGATGTCGCCCGCCTTCCACGGCCGGTCGGGAGTGTCGTCGTCGGCGAAGTCGTGGGACTCCTTGTAGTCCTTGACGACCAGCCACCGGTCGCCGAGGTACTGATAGGTGCGCGGATCGATCAGGAGCTCCCGGCGGATCTTCTGCCCCTTCAGGTTCTGCCCGATCGCGATGGCGTCCCGTCCGGCGGCGTCGTGCACGAGCCGACGGGTCATCTCGGTGCCGGGCACCAACGCCAGCGCCCGGTACAGCGTGGCGAGGGACTTCGGCGGCAGCGGGCGGGTTTCCAGCACGCCTCTGATCGCGTTCATGTCCCGCTCACCCGCCAACTCGGGGTCCTCCTTGTTCAGCGGGTAGAAGACTCGGATCTTCCTCAGGAACGCCTTCGGATCGTCGGGGAGGGAGTTCACGAACCGCAGCCGCTCGCGCGGCGAGCGGTCGTCGCCCTCCCTGCCGTTCTCGAAGCGCGGGTCCGCGTACAGCGTCCAGGACTCCTGGGGGCCCGTCCTCGGCGAGGGCTGGGTGTTGCTCTTGCTCTTGGGCCAGACTCCGGGATCGCGGGAGATCGTCTTCTCGTAGATCCACTGCCCGGCGCGCGGGGTGACGAACGGATCGGCGTCGTCCATGGCGGTCGCGGCCCGTTCCAGCACCTCACTCAACGAACCCCGTACCGTCCGCGTGTCCGCGGGCGCGGACCGGTCGGCGGCGTCGCCGCCGATGCCGGTGGCCAGCACGACGACGGCGGTCAGCGCGGCGGCGGCCCCGAGTGCGGCGAGCCGCCAGTCGGCCCGTATCCGGCGCGCACGACCGCCTCGGGCGGCTACGGTGAGCCGGTTGCGGCCCTCGGCGAGCCGTCCCCGGTCGGGCGTCGGCGCCCCGGCGCGGAAGTCCCGTACGTCCTTCATCTCGTCCAGGTTCACGGCCGGACCACCTCCGCCAGTTCCCTCACGAACGCCGGGTCCGCCCCCAGGGCGGCCCGTACCTTCCTGCGCGCCCGGTTCAGCCGGGACCGCACGGTCCCGACGGGTATCCCGAGCGCCTCGGCGACGTCCTGGTACGTCAGATCGGCCCAGGCCACGAGCAGCAGCACGTGCCGGTCGGCGGCGGACAGCGCGGCGAGCGCGTCGGCGAGCGGGGCCTGGGCGGCGATGCGGTCCGCGGTGTCCTCGACCCAGCCGGCCGCGACCGGATCGAGACCGGTCCTGGCCAGCGCGCGCAGCCCGCGCACCTCCTTGCGCCGCTGCTTGCCGATGAGGTGCGCGGCGATCCCGTACAGCCACGGCCGGGCGGCGGCCCGCGTGGTGTCGTACCGGGCCCGCACCCGGAACGCGGTGAGGAAGGTGTCGGCGGTGATGTCGTCGGCCGCCTGCTCGCCGAGCCGCCGGGCCGCGTACCGGTGGATGTCGGGCGCGTACCGGTCGTAGAGCAGGGCGAACAGCTCGGGCTGCTCCAGGGATCTGGCGATGATCAGGCCGTCGTCGTCGCCGGAACCGGTGTCGGGCCACGGTGGTCCGCTCACAAGTCCTCCGTCTGCGCGTGGGGCCCGAGCGGGCCCGGGAACACCCCCGTGCTCCCCCGGACCCGCTCGGCGTGTCAGCCGTTGTTCCCCGCAGGACCCGGCAGAGTTCACGCCGCACAGGAAATTCTCAGGGGATCAGCCGGGACAGCATCTCGCGGGCGTACTCGGCGTCGTACGCGCCGTCCGTGAGCAGCACCTGGAGCGAGATGCCGTCGAGCAGCGCGACGAGTGCCCGTGCGGTGACGGGGTCGGTCCGCCGGGCCAGTACGTCGGCCAGCTCCTGGCACCAGGCGGCGGCGACGGGCCGCAGTGCGGGGCGGCGCAGGGCGGCGAGATACAGCTCGTACTCCAGCTCGACGCCGACGCGGTCCCCGGCGAGCCATTCGCCGAGCAGCCCGGCGAGTTCACCGGCGAGGTCGAGCGCCGGGTCCTGGAAGGCGCCGCGCGCGGCGACGACCTTGGCGAAGCCCTCGTTGGCCTGCCGCAGCGCGGCCACCATCAGCTCGTCGAGGGTCTTGAAGTGGTACGTGGTCGAGCCCAGCGGCACATCGGCCTCGGCGGCGACGGTGCGATGGCTCAGGCCCGCGATCCCTTTGGCCCCGACGACCCGGATCGCGGCGTCGATGATCCGCTGGCGTCGCTCGGGGTCGTAGCGCCGCGCCGCCATCAGTGCGCCCCGCCGAGATTGAGCAGCACGACGCCGCCGATGACGAGCACGATGCCCGCGACCTTCGCCAGGGTCAGCCCCTCGCCGAGGAAGATCATGCCGATCGCGGCGATGACGGCGGTGCCCGCGCCCGCCCAGATCGCGTACGCGGTGCCGACCTGCACGGTCTTCAGGGTCTGGGCGAGCAGCGCGAACGCGATCACGTATCCGGAGACGGTGATCAGCGAGGGCCAGAGCCTGCTGAAACCCTCGCTGTACTTCATGGCCGTGGTGGCGGCCACTTCGGCGGCGATGGCGCCCGCCAGCAGAACGTATCCCATGTGTACGAGGGTACACATCGTTGTGTACACCCGTACACACCGCGCGGGCCGCGGGTGGGATCGCGGCGTGTCAGGACACCGTGAAGCGGACCGTCCGGGCCTTCTTCCACTCGTCGTGGTCGAGGTCCTTGGCCGCGGTGCCGTCGCCGTACAGATCGGCGTCGCCGTTGTCGGTGATCAGCTGGACGCTCTGGCCGGACGCCGTCAGGTCGGGCACGGAGACGACGGCCTCCCAGCCGCCCGGGTCGGTGGTGGGCAGGTCGCGGACCTTCGTCGGCGCGTCACCGGCGACGCCGTCCCACCGGTAGAGCGCGTAGGGGTCGGAGTTGTCGTCGGCGGCCCAGCTGCCCGCGACGATCAGGTACTGGTTCGCGGAGTTCTTGCGGATGTCGCGGATCGACAGGCCGCCCAGGTCCAGCTCGACGGGCGTGCCGAAGGCGGGGGTCGAACCGCTCGCGACGACCTTGTCCATGTTGGTGACGGGCACGATGAGCGCCTTGCCGCCGGACGCCGGTGGCACGAGCGGGGCGCGGAAGCCGACGTACGCGGTGGTGGTCGAGCCGGGCGCGAACTCCAGGCCCTCGACGTTGAACCCGTCGATCTGCTTGGGAGCCTGGCCGTCCTCGGTGGCGTCCTTGAACCCGAAGCGGTCGCCGTTGTCCTCGTCCCAGGCGACGAGCTTGTCGCGCAGCTTCTTGTAGGAGTGCGCGTAGGTCAGCTCGGTGGCGGCGCCGGAGCCGCTGACCGTCGTGGTGAAGACGGTGTTGCGGTCGGCCTTGTACTCGCCGTCCTTGTTGTTGCCGAGCGAGCCGGTCCAGTAGATGAGGTTGCCGACGCGGGTGGCGCCCTCGATGTCGATCTCCTTGCTCGCCCCGACCTTGGATGTCATGTCCCAGGTCTTCACGGGCGCGCCGGAGACCGCGCCGTTGTACAGCCGCAGCACGTTGGACTCGTCGTCCGCGACGATCACGTAGCCGCCGCCCGCGTCGACCGCGGCGGAGGCGTCGGACGACCCGGTGAGGTAGCGGGTGTCGGCCGGGCTCTGCACGGCCTTGGAGGCCGCGTAGTGCAGCTTGGTGGTGGCCGTGGCACCGCCGGTGCCGGTCACCTTCAGCGTCAGGTCGGTGTAGCCCTGGGCGCGCGCGGCGACGGACACGGTGCGGGTCGCGCCGGTGCCGCTGACGGTGACGTCGCCCGTCTGCGCGACGGACGTCTTGCTGCTGGCCGACGCGGTGACGGTGAGGGCGGAGGCGTCGGTGCCGCTCTGCGCGACGGTCACGGTGACGGCCGGGTCGCCGCTCGCGCCGACGGCGCCGGAGAGGTAGGCGGTCGACAGCTTGATCGTCGGCGTACTGGCGGCGGAGGCCGGGAAACCGGCGACAGCGACGGTGAGCAGTCCGCCCGCGGCGGCGACGGCCGCGCGGCGCGCGATCCGAGAGGTGTGCGGCACTGTGGTCCCTTCATCGACGTGATGCCGTCGGAAGGCTCCGCTCCGTACCCCAACCCCCGGTGTCGATCATCCGTACGGCGTCGGAACACCTGGGTCGGCAACGGCAAAGAGCCCCGGCCGCAGGGGCCGGGGCTCTCCAGGAGGGGGTGTCCTCCGAAGGGTGTCTCAGACGTTGAAGCCGAGCGCGCGCAGCTGCTCGCGGCCGTCGTCCGTGATCTTGTCCGGGCCCCACGGCGGCATCCAGACCCAGTTGATCCGCAGCTCGTTGACGATGCCGTCGGTGGCGGACTTGGCCTGGTCCTCGATGACGTCGGTCAGCGGGCACGCGGCCGACGTCAGCGTCATGTCGATCGTCGCGATGTTCGCGTCGTCGATGTGGATGCCATAGATCAGGCCCAGGTTGACGACGTCGATGCCCAGCTCGGGGTCGACGACGTCGTACAGCGCCTCGCGGACCTCCTCCTCGGAGGCCGGCTTCATCTCAACAGCGTTCTCGGTCATGCGGTCTTCGCCTCCTCCGCGAAAGCCTGAGCCGTCGCGTCCTTCCACGCCATCCAGCTCAACAGCGCGCACTTGACTCGGGCCGGGTACTTGGAGACGCCGGCGAACGCGATCGCGTCCTCCAGGATCTCCTCCATCGAGTCGTCCGGCTCGATCTGGCCCTTGGACTGCATCAGCTCCAGGAAGGTCTCCTGGATCTTCCGCGCGTCCGCGAGCTCCTTGCCGACGAGCAGGTCGTTCAGCACGGAGGCCGAGGCCTGGCTGATGGAGCAGCCCTGGCCCTCGTACGACACGTCCTCGATCTTCTCGCCGTCGTACTTCACACGGAGCGTGATCTCGTCACCGCACGTCGGGTTGACGTGGTGCACCTCGGCGTCGCCGTCCCGCAAGCCACGCCCGTGGGGGTGCTTGTAGTGGTCCAGGATGACTTCCTGGTACATGGAATCCAGCTTCACGTTTCCTGTCCCATCCGTCCCAGCGCTCAGCCGAAGAAGTTCCGTACGTGCTCCAGGCCGTCGACCAGCGCGTCGATCTCGCCGGGCGTGGAGTACAGATAGAACGACGCTCGCGTGGTCGCAGGAATTCCGTACCGCAGGCAGACGGGTCGCGCGCAGTGGTGGCCGACGCGGACCGCGATGCCCTGCTCGTCGAGGACCTGGCCCACGTCGTGCGGGTGGATGTCGCCGAGCGTGAAGGAGATCGCGGCGCCCCGGTCCTCGGCCGTGGCGGGGCCGATGATCTTCAGGTCCGGGACTTCCTGGAGCTTCTTCACCGCGTACTCGGTGAGCGCCTGCTCGTGCCGTAGGACGTTCTCCATGCCGATCGCGTTCAGGTAGTCGATCGCCGCCCCGAGACCGATGGCCTGCGAGATCGGCGGCGTACCCGCCTCGAACTTGTGCGGCGCGGGAGCGTACGTCGACGAGTGCATCGACACGGTCTCGATCATCTCGCCACCGCCGAGGAACGGCGGCAGGTCCTCGAGCAGCTCCTGACGGCCCCAGAGCACGCCGATGCCGGTCGGGCCGCACATCTTGTGGCCGGTGAAGGCCACGAAGTCGGCCTGGAGCGCCTGCACGTCGAGCGGCATGTGCGGGGCGGCCTGCGAGGCGTCGATCAGGACCAGGGCGCCGACCTCCTGGGCGCGGCGCACGATGGCCTCGACCGGGTTGTGGGTGCCCAGGATGTTCGACACGAGGACGAAGGAGACGATCTTCGTCTGCTCGGTGATGACCTCGTTGATGTTCGACAGGTCGAGGCGGCCGTCGTCGGTGAGGCCGAACCACTTCAGCTTCGCGCCGGTGCGCTGCGAGAGCAGCTGCCACGGCACGATGTTGGAGTGGTGCTCCATCTCCGTGATGACGATCTCGGTCTCGTGGTCGACCTTGTACGGCTCGTCGGCCCAGCCCAGCATGTTGGCGACGAGGTTGAGCGACTCCGAGGCGTTCTTCGTGAAGATGACCTCGTCGCGGCTCGGCGCGTTGATGAACGACGCGACCTTGTCGCGCGCGCCCTCGTACAGCGCCGTGGCCTCCTCGGCCAGCACGTGCACGCCGCGGTGGACGTTGGCGTTGTGCTGCTCGTAGTACTCGTTCAGGACGTCGAGCACCTGGCGCGGCGTCTGCGAGGTCGCCGCGTTGTCCAGGTACACGAGCTTCTTGCCGTCGTGGAGCACCCGGTCGAGGATCGGGAAGTCCTTGCGGATCGCCTCGGTGTCGAGGAGGCCCGGCAGCTGTGTCACGCGGATACGCCACCCTTCACGTACTTGTCGTAGCCCTCGGCCTCGAGCTGGTCGGCGAGCTCGGCGCCGCCGGACTCGACGATGCGGCCGTTCGCGAACACGTGCACGAAGTCGGGCTTGATGTAGCGCAGGATGCGCGTGTAGTGGGTCACCAGGAGGGTGCCGACCTCGCCGTTCTCACGGACGCGGTTGATGCCCTCGGAGACGATGCGCAGCGCGTCGACGTCCAGGCCGGAGTCGGTCTCGTCGAGGATCGCGATCTTCGGCTTGAGCAGCTCCAGCTGGAGGATCTCGTGGCGCTTCTTCTCACCGCCGGAGAAGCCCTCGTTCACGTTGCGCTCGGCGAAGGACGGGTCCATGGAGAGCTTCTCCATGGCCTCCTTGACCTCCTTCACCCAGGTGCGCAGCTTGGGGGCCTCGCCGCGCACGGCCGTGGCCGAGGTGCGCAGGAAGTTGGAGACGGAGACGCCGGGGACCTCGACCGGGTACTGCATGGCGAGGAAGAGGCCGGCGCGGGCGCGCTCGTCGACGGACATCTCCAGGACGTCCTCGCCGTCGAGCGTGACGGTGCCGGAGGTGATCGTGTACTTGGGGTGACCCGCCAGCGAGTAGGCGAGAGTCGACTTGCCGGAGCCGTTCGGGCCCATGATGGCGTGCGTCTCGCCCTGCTTCACGGTCAGGTCGACACCCTTGAGGATCTCCTTCGTGGCGTTGTCGGCCTCGACGGTGACGTGCAGGTCTCGGATTTCAAGCGTTGCCATGGGTGCCTCAGGACTCCTGGGTGAGGGAGGCGCTTACGTCGACGAGGACGCTGCCCCCTTCGATCTGTACGGGGTAAACGGGGACGGGGCGCGTCGCGGGGAGGCCGGACGGCTTGCCGGTGCGGAGGTCGAACGCGGAGCCGTGCAGCCAGCACTCGATCTGGCAGTCCTCCACCTCGCCCTCGGAGAGCGAGACGTTCGCGTGCGAGCAGATGTCGTTGATCGCGAACACCTCCCCCTCGGTGCGGACGACCGAGACCGGCGTGCCGTCGAGTTCCACCCGCTTCGGGGTGTCCTCCTCCAGCTCGCTCAGGTCGCAGGCGCGTACGAAGGCCATCAGACGGTGGCCTCCAGCTCGGCCTCGATCTTCTCGAGGAGACGCGCCTCGATGTCGGCGACACCGATCTGCTGGACCAGCTCGGCGAAGAAGCCGCGCACGACGAGGCGGCGGGCCTCGTCCTCGGGGATGCCGCGGGCCATCAGGTAGAAGAGCTGCTCGTCGTCGAAGCGGCCGGTCGCGGAGGCGTGACCGGCGCCGACGATCTCGCCGGTCTCGATCTCCAGGTTGGGCACGGAGTCGACACGGGCACCGTCGGTCAGAACCAGGTTCCGGTTCATCTCGTACGTGTCCGTGCCCTCGGCGGCGGCCTCGATGAGGACGTCACCGATCCACACGGCGTGCGCGTCGTCGCCCTGGAGCGCGCCCTTGTAGACGACGTTCGACTTGCAGTGCGGGGTGTTGTGGTCGACCAGGAGGCGGTGCTCCTGGTGCTGGCCGGCGTCGGTGAAGTAGAGGCCGAACAGCTCGGCCTCGCCGCCGGTGCCCGCGTAGTTGACGCGCGGGTTGAGGCGGACGACGTCACCGCCGAAGGTCACGACGACCGACTTGAAGGAGGCGTCGCGGCCGACGAGCGCGTTGTGCTGCGCCACGTGGACGGCCTTGTCGTCCCAGTCCTGCACGGAGACGACGGTCAGCTTCGCGCCGTCGCCGAGCACGTAGTCGACGTTGGCGGCGAGCACCGCGTCGCCGGTGTGGTCGATGACGACGACGGCCTCGGCGAAGGCACCCAGCTCGATGACCTGGTGGCCGTAGGCGACGCCGCCCTCGCCCTGCACCGCGATGCGGATCGGCTCGGTGAGGACCGTCTCCTTGGGCACGGTCACGACGGAGGCCTTCTCGAAGACCGAGTACGCCTGCGCGGCGACGCGGTCGACGGGCGTGCCGGCCTTGCCGATGCGGGCGTCGTCCCGGCCGACGGTCTCGACGGTGACGCCGGCCGGCGCCTCCACGTCGATCTTCACGCCGGTGCCGGTGGCGACGGCGGTGCCGTCGTGCAGGCCGCGCAGCCGGTCCAGCGGCGTGAACCGCCACTCCTCCTCACGGCCGTGCGGGACCGGGAAGTCCTGCACGTCGAAGGAGGGGGGCGCGCTCATGCGTGTGGCGACGGTCGACTCGGCGGCGACCGCGACGGCGCCCGCGGTCGTGGACCCCGCAGAGATGTTCTGAGCCTCAGCCATGGCTGTCGTAGTGCTCGCTTTCATTACGTACGTGAGGGGCTTGACGTCAGACGGCGGTCGGTGGGGACTAGCCCACCGAGCCCTCCATCTGGAGCTCGATCAGCCGGTTGAGCTCGAGGGCGTACTCCATGGGGAGCTCCTTGGCGATCGGCTCGACGAAGCCGCGCACGATCATCGCCATGGCCTCGAACTCGGAGAGACCGCGGCTCATCAGGTAGAAGAGCTGGTCCTCGGAGACCTTGGAGACGGTCGCCTCGTGGCCCATCGACACGTCGTCCTCGCGGACGTCGACGTACGGGTACGTGTCGGAGCGCGAGATGGTGTCGACGAGCAGCGCGTCGCACAGCACGTTCGACTTCGATCCGGCGGCACCCTCACCGATCTCGACGAGACCGCGGTACGAGGTACGGCCGCCGCCGCGCGCCACCGACTTGGAGACGATGTTGGACGACGTGTTCGGCGCCATGTGGACCATCTTGGAGCCGGCGTCCTGGTGCTGGCCCTCGCCCGCGAAGGCGATGGACAGCGTCTCGCCCTTGGCGTGCTCGCCCATCAGGTAGACGGCCGGGTACTTCATGGTGACCTTGGAGCCGATGTTGCCGTCGATCCACTCCATGGTCGCGCCCTCGTACGCCACGGCGCGCTTGGTGACCAGGTTGTAGACGTTGTTCGACCAGTTCTGGATGGTCGTGTAGCGGCAGCGGGCGCCCTTCTTCACGATGATCTCGACGACCGCGGAGTGCAGCGAGTCGCTCTTGTAGATCGGTGCGGTGCAGCCCTCGACGTAGTGGACGTAGGCGTCCTCGTCGACGATGATCAGCGTCCGCTCGAACTGGCCCATGTTCTCCGTGTTGATACGGAAGTAGGCCTGGAGCGGGATCTCGACGTGCACGCCCTTCGGCACGTAGATGAAGGAGCCACCCGACCACACGGCGGTGTTCAGCGCGGCGAACTTGTTGTCGCCGGCCGGGATGACGGTGCCGAAGTACTCCTTGAAGAGCTCCGGGTGCTCCTTGAGGGCGGTGTCGGTGTCGAGGAAGATGACGCCCTGCTCCTCCAGGTCCTCGCGGATCTGGTGGTAGACGACCTCGGACTCGTACTGGGCCGCGACACCGGCGACGAGGCGCTGCTTCTCCGCCTCGGGGATGCCGAGCTTGTCGTACGTGTTCTTGATGTCCTCGGGCAGGTCCTCCCAGGACTCCGCCTGCTTCTCCGTGGAGCGCACGAAGTACTTGATGTTGTCGAAGTCGATGCCGGACAGGTCCGAGCCCCAGTTCGGCATGGGCTTCTTGCCGAAGAGCTTCAGGCCCTTGAGGCGGAGGTTGGTCATCCACTCCGGCTCGGACTTCTTCGCGGAGATGTCCTTGACGACGTCTTCGTTGATACCGCGCTTCGCAGAGGCGCCGGCCGCGTCGGAGTCCGCCCAGCCGTATTCGTACTTGCCCAGGCCCTCGAGCTCAGGGTGGGCAGTCTCCTCGATGGGGAGAGTCATGCGGGGTTCCTCCCGGCCGTGCTTGCAGATGCGTTGTCGTGATTCTTGGGGGTGTTCCTGGGGATGAACGTCGTGCAGACGCCGTCGCCGTGGGCAATCGTGGCCAGCCGCTGCACATGAGTGCCGAGCAACTGGGAGAACATCTCCGTCTCCGCCTCGCACAGCTGCGGAAACTGTTCGGCCACGTGGGCCACGGGACAGTGGTGCTGGCAGAGCTGCTCACCGACCGGTGCGCTACGCGCCGTAGCAGCGTACCCGTCCGCGCTCAAGGCCTTGGCCAGGGCGTGGGCCCGCTGGTCGGGGTCGGCCGCGTCGATCGCGGCCTTGTACGGCGCGGCCTGCGCGGCGATGCGGGCGCGCGCGAAGGCGACCACTGCCTCGTCGCCCCCGGCGGTCTCCCGGATCCAGCGGAGCGCTTCCGCGGCGAGCTTGTCGTAGGACTGGTCGAAGGCGTCCCGGCCGCAGTCGGTCAGGGCGAACACCTTGGCGGGGCGGCCGCGGGTGCGGGCCCCGTAGACGCGCTGTTCCCTGGGCTGCACGACGTCGTCGGCGACCAGGGCGTCGAGGTGGCGGCGGACGGCAGCCTGGGTCAGACCGAGGCGTCCGGCCAGATCGGCGACCGTGGACGGGCCGTGGTCCAGGATGGAGCGCGCGACCCGGTTGCGCGTCGATCGCTCCGAACGCTCCCCGGCCGCGAACTCCTGCGGGGCCCCGATGGGGGCCTCCTGAGCCTCGCCGACGTTTTTCACAACGCCATTGTTGCGTAATTCCTCAGAGCCTGACAAGCGGCGAGGTGATCGCCGCGCGGTGCGGTGCATCACTTAGGTAGACCTAAGTAGGCACGGGGCGTGACCTGCGGAAACGATCTT
The DNA here is from genome assembly GCF_040297005.1 of Streptomyces sp. NPDC001904. Classification (NCBI taxonomy): domain Bacteria; kingdom Bacillati; phylum Actinomycetota; class Actinomycetes; order Kitasatosporales; family Streptomycetaceae; genus Streptomyces; species Streptomyces sp. NPDC001904. Next base: position 85,267 of record NZ_JBEOYI010000030.1, read on the forward strand.
TGATCGATCAAAACCCGCCGCTGCTGCCCCGAAATCCCCTGGCGCCCCGGGAGCAGCTCCCGGACACTTCCGACCATGCCCGCACCCGAACCGACCGGCCCGCTCGTCACCCGCGCCTCCCTCGCCACGGATCTGCGCGCGCTCGGGGTCGAACCCGGCGAAACCCTCCTGGTGCACACCTCCCTCAGCAGTCTCGGCTGGGTCAACGGCGGCCCGGTCGCCGTCGTCCAGGCCCTGCTCGACGCCGTCGGCCAGGGCGGCACCCTCGCGGTACCCACGCAGACCGGCGACCTCACCGACCCCGAGGGCTGGGGCGATCCGCCGGTCCCGCGCGAATGGTGGGAGACGGTCCGCGCCACGATGCCCGGCTACGACCCGGCGACCACGCCGAGCCGGGGTGTCGGCGTGCTCCCCGAGACCGTGCGCACCTGGCCAGGCGCCCTGCGCAGCGCCCACCCGCACACCTCCTTCGCGGCGCTGGGCCGACGCGCGGCACGGATCGTCGACAGCCACTCCCCCGACTGCCGGCTCGGCGAGCGCAGCCCGCTCGCCCGTCTGGAGGAACTCGGCGCACGGGTGCTCCTCCTCGGCGCCGGCTACGACGCCTGCACGGGCTTCCACCTCGCCGAGTACCGCATCCCCTTCCGGCTGGAGGACGCCGGACGCCCGGGCCCCGCGGGCTGGCACCCGGTCACCGAGGTGGCGATCACCGCCGACGGCTTCGACGAACTCGGCGCCGCCTTCGAACGCGACAGCCCGGTCGTCCGGGGCCGGGTCGGCGCGGCCGACACCCGCCTGTTCCCCCTCGCCGACGCGGTGGCGTACGCCCAGAAGTGGCTGCCCGCACACCGGCCGCAGGCCGGGTGACCGCACGTCCGCCGCGCCGCGCTCCGTGCCGTCGGACGCGCCCGCCCGGCTCCCTGATCCCCACCGGCCTGCCGTTCCGACCGGCTCCGTAGACTCGCCCGTATGAGTAACGACCCCGTCGTGGAGGCCGCCGGCCTCGTCAAGCGGTACGGCGGCAAGACCGCCGTCGACGGCCTCGACCTCACGGTCGGCGCAGGCCTCGTCACCGCGGTCCTCGGCCCCAACGGCGCGGGCAAGACCACCACCATCGAGATCTGCGAGGGCTACCGGCGGCCGGACTCCGGCACCGTCCGCGTCCTCGGGCTCGACCCAGTGCGGGACGCGGCGAGGCTGCGGCCCCGGATCGGCGTGATGCTCCAGTCCGGCGGCGTCTACTCCGGCGCCCGCGCCGACGAGATGCTCCGCCACATCGCGAAGCTGCACGCCCACCCGCTCGACGTGAACGCCCTCATCGAGCGACTGGGCCTCGGCAGCTGCGGACGCACCACCTACCGCCGCCTCTCCGGCGGCCAGCAGCAGCGCCTGGCGCTCGCGATGGCCGTGGTGGGCCGGCCCGAACTGGTCTTCCTCGACGAGCCGACCGCGGGCCTCGACCCGCAGGCGCGCCGCGCCACCTGGGACCTGGTCCGCGACCTGCGCGCCGACGGCGTGTCGACGATCCTGACCACGCACTACATGGACGAGGCCGAGCAGCTCTCCGACGACGTCGCGATCGTCGACGCCGGAAAGGTCATCGCCCACGGCACGCCGGAGCAGCTGTGCCGCGGCGGCGCCGAGAACACGCTGCGCTTCAGCGGCCGCCCGGCCCTCGACGTCGGCTCCCTGCTCAAGGCCCTGCCCCCCGATTCCGCGGCCGCCGAGCTGACCCCCGGCTCCTACCGCGTCAGCGGCACGGTCGACCCGCAGCTGCTGGCGACGGTCACCTCCTGGTGCGCCCAGCACGGCGTGATGCCGGACAAGATCTCCGTCGAGCGGCACACCCTCGAAGACGTGTTCCTGGAACTGACCGGCAAGGAGCTGCGCGGATGAGCGCCGGTACGTACGCACCGAACCCGGGAGCCGCGCCGCTCCCCCGCATGATCGCCGCGCAGGCCGTCCTCGAGACGAAGATGCTGCTGCGCAACGGCGAGCAGCTGCTCCTGACGGTCGTCATCCCCACCCTCCTGCTCGTCCTGTTCTCCTCGGTCGACATCGTGGACACGGGCTCCGGCAAGGCGGTCGACTTCCTCACCCCCGGCATCCTCGCCCTGGCCGTGATGTCCACGGCCTTCACCGGGCAGGCCATCGCGACGGGCTTCGAGCGCCGGTACGGCGTGCTCAAGCGGCTCGGCGCCTCTCCGCTGCCGCGCTGGGCACTGATGGCCGCCAAGACGCTCTCCGTGCTGGTCACGGAGGTACTGCAGGTGATCCTGCTGACCGTGATCGCCCTCGCTCTCGGCTGGTCGCCGCACGGGAACCCGCTCGCCGTCGTGGCTCTGCTCGTCCTCGGCACGGCGGCATTCTCCGGGCTCGGTCTGCTGATGGCCGGCACGCTCAAGGCGGAGGCCACGCTCGCCGCCGCCAACCTCGTCTTCCTGCTGCTGCTCGTCGGCGGCGGTGTCATCGTGCCGCTCGACAAGTTCCCCGACGCGGCGCAGTCCGTGCTCGGTCTCCTGCCCATCTCCGCGCTCTCCGACGGCCTGCGGGACGTGCTCCAGCACGGCGCGTCGATGCCCTGGGGCGATCTCGGGATCCTCGCCGTGTGGGCGGTCGTGGGGCTCGGGGCGGCCGGGCGGTTCTTCCGCTGGGAGTGACCGACGGGCGGCCGGTATCGCTCGGTGTGACCCGACATGCCGTCGGCGTGACGTAACTCCCGTCACAGATTCCGCAGTTACGTCCCCCTCGTGAAGCCGCGCACAAGCGGCCCCCTACGATGGGCCCGTGCCAAACCTGACCCGCGCCGACGCCGTCCAGGCGGTGCGCAATCCGCTCGCCTTCATCGCCGAACGCTGGACCCCCACCCCGCGGACCGTCCAGCGCGCGGCCCTCTCCGCCGTCGTCATGACGGTGGTCATCGTCGTCACCGGTGGCGCGGTGCGCCTGACCGGGTCGGGCCTCGGCTGCCCGACCTGGCCCAAGTGCACCGAGCAGTCGCTGACCGCGACGAGCGAGATGGGCTTCCACGGAGCCATCGAGTTCGGCAACCGCATGCTCACCTACGTGCTGTGCGCCGCCGTCGGCTGGGCGATCATCGCCGCCCGCTCGCAGAAGCCGTGGCGCCGGTCGCTGACCCGGCTCGGCTGGACGCAGTTCTGGGTCGTGATGGGCAATGCGGTGCTGGGCGGCATCGTCGTCCTGGTCGGCCTCAACCCGTACACGGTCGCGGCCCACTTCGTGCTGACCACCGCGCTGCTCACGGTGGCGGTGCTGATGTGGCAGCGCACCCGTGAGGGCGACGCGGAGCCCCGCCCGCTGGTCGGCCAGGCCATCAAGCAGCTGGTCTGGTTCCTGGTCGCGGCGGCCGCCCTGCTCATCCTCGTCGGCACGGTGGTGACCGGCGCGGGTCCGCACGCCGGTGACTCCAGCGACGTCCCGCGGATGCCGCTGGACTGGGAGACGGTCAGCAAGCTGCACGCGGTGCTGGCCTGGATCGTGGTGACGCTGACCTTCGCCCTGTGGTTCGTCCTCAAGGCCGTCGACGCCCCCAAGGGGCCGCTGAACCGCACCCGCGATCTGTTCCTGATCCTCCTGGCCCAGGGCGTCATCGGCTACGTCCAGTACTTCACCGACCTTCCCGAGGTGCTGGTCGCCCTCCACATGCTGGGCTCGGCGCTGGTCTGGATCGGGGTGCTGCGGGTGGTCCTGTCGCTGCGCGAGCGTCCGGAGACGACGGCCGGCGTACCGGCTCAGGCGGGCTCGGAGCTCTCGGCGGTCTGAGGACCACCGCTCACGTTCCTCTGCGAGGCCGGTCAGCCGTCCTCGCCCGTGGGCCCCAGCCCGTACACCCGCAGCGCGGTCCCCGAGGCGATCATCCCGGCGACCCGCTGCGCGTCGTGGAGCGACCACGCCCCGTCGGCCACCCACCCACCGAGCACCCGCCCGAGCGCCTCGCGGAACAGCCGCGCGCCGACCACGTGCAGTTCGGGCAGGCCGCGCGCGCCGCTGGAGAAGAGCAGCTTGCCGAACGGGGCGAGCTCCAGGATCTCCGCGAGCACCGCTCCGGCCCGGGCTCCGGTGCGGGCGAGCGCCGGTCCGAGGTCCGCGTAGACATGCGGGAAGATCCCCGCCAGGTGGGCGGCGTGCCGGTGGTACGGGTAGCCGTGGAGCAGCACGAGATCGGTGCCGAGCCCCGCGGTGGCCCGGGCGAAGTCGGCGAGCAGCACCGGATCCGTGCGGTCGATGCGCAGCCCGGGTTCGCCCAGTCCGGCATGGAGCTGGAGGGGCCGGCCGGAGGCGACCGCGATCCACAGCAGATGGCGCAGCAGGACGGGATCGGTCACCGGCCCGCCCACCGCGCGGCCCGCGAGCCAGCGCCCGGCCGCCCCGCGCACCTCACCGGGCCCCGGCGGCTGCGGTGCGAGCGCGAGACCGTGCCGCACTCCGGCGACCGAGGTGAACGCGACGGCGCCGACGGCCGCGGCGTGCACCGACTCGGCGAGGTTCGCGAGGAAGGACTCGACGGTGCCGGAGGTGTCGGCGACCTGCTCGGCCAGTAGTTCGAGGCGGACGATCTCGTGGGTCTCGGCCTCCGCGGCCGACGCCATCTCGGCCGGGCCCAGCAGGTCGTCGGGCAGTCCCGTGTCCATGAGGTACGTGGTGATGCCGCTGCCGCGCAGCAGTCGCCGCCCCGCTTCCAGGACACCGAGTTCGCGGCGCCTGGCCAGATAGCGGGCGGGCGGGCAGTGGGGCTCCAGACCGAGCAGGGGCGGGCACCAGCGGCGTACCGCGAAACCGGTCTGGGTGTCGAAGAACGTGGTGCCGGCTGCGGGCGGCCCCTCGCCCCGGCCGAGGTGGGCCTCGAACGTGCCGAGGCCCAGCTCCGTACGCAGCACCCCGTGGCAGTACTGGTCCACGAGGGACGGCGTTTCGATCATCCGGGGCTCCCCGTATATGGACCGTGCTCCTACAGTCCTAACGGGTGACAGGGCACCTGGTGTTGCTCAACCTCGGATCGCACACCTGCACCCATGGCCGCCCAAAAGCCCGGGTCAGCCGCCGAGCTGAATGCCCGCCATGCGCTTCCACTCGTACGGGCCCGTCTCGACCTTGGCCGCGAAGTCGCCGTCGAAGTCCTCGTGGAGGGTGATCCCGGCCTTCTCGACGGCCTTCTGCGCGATCTCGTACGTCCGGGCGACCAGGTCGCCCCAGCCGCCGTCCTCGCCGACGAGCACGATGCGGGTGCCGCGCTCGCCGATGTACGCGAGCTGTCCCTCGGCACCGCCGTGGGCCTTGGCGAACACGCCGATCTGCCGGGCCAGCTTGGCCGCCCGGCGCTCGTCCTTCGCCGCCCGACCGGGCGCCTCAACCTCTTGAGTCTCTGCCATGGACAGGATGCTACCGACGAGTAGGGAAACAAGCGATGGGTGGGGTGGGGGGGGGGGGGGGCCCCCCCCCCCCCCCCCCAGATCGTAAGAGCCCCGGGCCCCGCCGCACGGGGGCCACCCCCCCCCCCCCAAGAGACGAGAACCAAAAGATATTGGACAGGG